>JABSQK010000437.1 GCA_013215875.1 Lentisphaeria bacterium | reverse complement strand
GGTGTGGATGTCTTATCAAAATTGAATGCGTTAATACTCAGGGATCCGGATAAAAAGAAAATGCTGGATTCTGTTTGGGGTGCACTGGAAGTCGCGAACCGATTAGTTGAATTAAAAGACGATGATGATGAGTCGGTATATACCAAAGCACCTGTTGCGTTTTCGCTTCATGATAAAATTGGATTACCTGACCTAAGTGATGTTGATGTTGTATTACTTGATGGCGGGCGGACTGTGACTGCCGAGCTCTCTAATCATTTATCTCACTATGTACGAAATGGTGGTGGCTTGCTACTGATGGCGGATAATAAAATTGCAGTTGATGTCTGGAATCACGAGATGGGGTCACTTCTTCCAGTAGCAATTAAGCGCTTACAGGTATTACCTATCGGCGAAGATCGCTTTCAACAGTTGAGTAAAGATAGTTTTACTGAAGGTGCATTGATGCCCTTTTATAAAATGCAGGACGGTGATGTTGATCAGAGTAAATTTTATACATGGTTTCAGACAGACAAGCTGGATAAGCAGACTCGTGTACTTGCGCGTTTCAAGAATAAAGATCCCTTCATTATCGAGAAACGTCAGGAACGCGGCAATGTTGTTTTATGTACTGCGGGGCTTAATGGACAGGGGAATAATTTAATTGTCAGAGAATTTTTTCTTCCGCTACTGTATCGTCTTATTTCCCAGGTCAGTAACGGTGGAATATATCCCCGGACATTAAAAACGAATGAAGCAGTCTCACTGCACATAGATTTAGTTGACGGCTTACGTGCCGTTACTTTCAACCTTGAAGGAGATGAGCCGCAGACACTAAAGGTAGGAAATAAAATCAGCGTCACTGATGGTGCTGCCCGGTCTGGACTTGGAAGTTTTTTACTGGTTCATAAGAACAGCAATGAACGAATATGGGTTGGTGTTCAGGGAGAACGAATGGACTCGGATTTACGACCATTGGCTGAGGCTCAATTAACAGAGCTCAGTAATAATGATGTGCGCATTGTCAGTACTTGGGAGGAATTGAATAATGTATTGCAAACAGATCAGGCAGGTAAAGAGTGGCACCCTTGGTTTATCCTTTTGCTGCTTCTTGCGATTACAGGTGAAATGATAATGCAGAGGCGATTTGTATAATGACACCTGATATTCAATCACATTATGACCTTCAATTCACCGCACCGGTCTCTGCCTGGTTTCTTGTGCTTCTTATTCCACTTGCGGTGGCAGGTGTCATATGGCTATACAAAAATCAATACAAGGGACAAAGTCGACCTGTTATTATCGGATTGACCGCACTACGGCTTTTATTGGTTCTGAGTATAGTGATCATTTTATTCCGGCCCAATCTGATTTACCGTCAGACCTTATCCTATAAAGGACGTGTTATTTTTCTCTTTGATAACTCAGAAAGTATGAGTACATCCGATAGTAGAATGTCGCCGGACCTCGCCTTACGTCTTGCCAGGAACCTTGACCCTTCGAAATTGAATGAGAAATCACCCTTTGCCAAAATTGCGCAGAGTTTGGGTTCCCTTGAAATAGACGTATTGCATTTTGCCAACGAGACCGAGGACCTCTCGCGGGAGTCAGATAAATTTTGGAATAGTGCGGATGGATTTAACGCTGCAGTTAAAACAAGCATAGACGATATTAAATCTGAGTATAAAACACTGCCAGAATTCTGGAAAGAACATTTGAAAGCAACGGTCAAATTTGTTGATACTGCGAAAGCAGCACGCAGCAAAGTAACGCGTGCTGAAATAAATATAGAGAAGATGAAGAAAGAGGGTGAAGATGTATCTGAGATGCGCTTAAAGCTGGATAAACTGCGACTCGATGCATTTGAAGCTGGTCAAATAGCCCGCGAGCACGAGTCCACGTTTAAGTCCCTTGGCGCTATCCATGCACAATTTCCCGAACACTTAGCGGCTCTTGAAAATGAGTTGCAGTCGTTTACTCAGGGCAATAAAGCCACTGGTAAAGTGGCTTATGACAATACTGTGAAGACATTGTTTGGGCATGTGCAGAATTTTGAAAAACTTCAGGGATTTTATGATCAAGATTCCATAGATGCTGGCGATAAAGAGATCATAAAGGCACTGGAAAACAGTCGCGCCACATCTCGCTTGGATTTGATTCGTGCAAAGTTGAAAATCAGTGATCCGGTAAAAACCGATCTGAGTGAAAAACAAAACATCATATTCAGAAACTTAAGCACGGAGATAGAGCCTTCTGCATACGCAATTGATAAGGCGCAGCGCTCTAACATCAGCGATGTACTTAATCAAATCGCTTTGGATGAAAGCCCATTTCCTGTGAGTGGTGTGGTACTGATATCGGATGGCCGAAATGACAGTGTGATCGCCCATGATGAGTTGATACAATCCTTAAGTCGTAAACAAATACCTGTTTATACAGTTGCTGCTGCTGCAGAAAAAGAAACCCGTGATATTGCCTTAATTTCAACCGTTGCCCCGCCGTTTGCTGTTCAGGGAAAATCGGTTGGCATGTCCTTGAAAATGAAAGCATCTATCGATGCTGCTGAATCGGTGACGCTAAGTATCCACGAAGGCAAAACGCGTATTTTGGAAAAAACGATCGACTTAAAAGAAAGTGGAATTAAAACCATTGAGCTGCCATTTACTCCTGAGCAACTCGGCTTACAACAGTATACAATTACCGTGAGTTCACTTAAGGGAGAAGCATTCCCGAAGCGGAATAATAAGATGACCTTAGCTATGGATATACGAAAAGAAAAAATCAATGTCCTTTTTCTCGACTGGAAGCCGCGCTGGGAGAGTCGATTTATCTTGAATATTTTTCAGCGCCTGAGTTATGTGGATCTAAACTCAATCATTGTTATCTCAAATAAAGGTGCAGAATTAACACGAGGCGTCAGCAGGGGGCAATGGCCAAAGGATGAATCCGCCCTGAAACGCTACGATGTCATTATACTTGGTGAAACACCTGCTGACCTGCTGAAAGAAACGGAGTGGAATGCAATCTCTAATTGGGTAACAGACGGTGGTACGCTTTGGTTAATGGGGAATAATAAGGTGCATGCTCTGCCAGAGAGTATGAGCGGCTGGATTAAAGATGATAAATTAATTGAGAAAAACGCAGAACATCTCGATGAGTTTCATCTTACTGAAACAGGGCAACTATTCCCGCCGACTCGAGCATTTTCAATGGGAATGCAAAAGGGCGACATTAAATCGCCTCATCTTATTGAACGAAACGGTGTTGGGATAATGCAGACCCAGCTGCTTGGTAAAGGAAAATTATTTTATTCGAAAGCAGACCTACTGTGGAAGCTACTTAACCCTCGCTCATTAAAATCCCATACAGATTTGTACGTGGAATTATTAACCTGGTCGCTTCAGGGCGGATACCAAGGTGGAATGGATAAGGGAATTAACCTGGACCGCTTAAGCTATGGATCACGTGATATGTTTCAGGTATACCTACCGACATTGGATGGAACACTTCAGCTTCAGCAAGGCGATACAAACACGGAATTGAAAGCGACGAGTGGACGGGTTGTTGTGGATGCTTTGACATCTGGTTCCTGGACATTAACAGCTGGTGATGATAAACGAGACCTAGTTATTATTGATGATAATCCTGAATTGCATTTTTTGAGCCTGGACAAGACCTACATGAAACAAGTGGCACGTTCAACAGGCGGGCAATTTTATACTCTGGATAAAATGGAGCGTATTTATAGTCAATTGAAGCCGCGAGTGCGTGTTGAAAATAAAGAGAAAATATATCGCCTCTGGGATATGAAGATTGTATTCCTATTGCTGATTGTTGTTTTGAGTTTCGAATGGATTTGGCGTAAATGGACAGGGCTTGTATAAGATGGAATTAACAAACATACCCAAAGAAGTAGCAAAACCCTTAAACAGTTATTATACACGCAAACGGGTATTCAGGTTACTGCGTGTATGTGCATCCACCGGCATTGTATATCTGCTTCTATTACTGTTGTGTACCCACCTGGACCGATTCATGTTTCTCAGCCCAGATTTTCGCCAGACCCTTTTCCTGCTTGTGCATGGTTTAACCGCTGTGTTTGCTCTGGTCAGTTTTGCGATTCATATCATTAAACGATCCTCTGCAAAGCAGATTGCATATGAATTAGAAGAACAGTTGGATAATCATGGGTATGAATTAATGGTCACCCTAATAGATGTGATAAATAAAGAACCTGTGTCTGATTCAGATACGCGTAAACGGCTTGAGGCGCATTTAAAAAGCGCCACAGTTGAACTTGCAGCAAGTATAAAAGGTGCCAAGCTGGTTAGTGATACCGCATTGAAATACCTACTGATTGGGGTCCTGATTATTGGTGGATTTTTCGCGTCGTTATTTATTCCGACATCCTACCAGTTTGAGTTGATGTGCCAACGCTTTCTGAATCCAAAAGGAAACTTGCCCAAGCCGAGTTTTGTAAAGTTGAAGATCATGCCTGAACGATTCCTGGTCGGACAGGGGGACGAAGCTGTTATACAGGCTGAGGTTGAAGGTGAGATTCCTGGCTGGGCAAAGCTAATTATGAAACTACTGGGAAGTACACCTGAAAAAGCAGCCATTGCAATTAGCAGCCAACAGGTGGACCAATTGGATATGGATAGTGCCAAAACAGAAAAGATGAGCCGGGTTGACCGCAGCTTATATCTCTATAGCTTGGCGGATATCCAAGTGAACCGTAGCTTTAAAATTCGATTTGCTGATGCAGAAACGCAGGTCATTCAAATACGGGTTGTTGAACAACCCATTGTCACGGACATTGTGTTAAATATCATCCCACCAGACTATTCAGGCCTGAAAGAATATCAAGTAAAAGGGGATGCATTAAAGAAAGCATTGCAATTATTACCTAGCTCTGAAATCACCATGAGTTTTTCTGTTGATCAGGATGTAGAGATGCCGGCCATTTATGTGAACCGAAGCAAGGAAGCTTTGGAACCAGATGAATGGGATGAAGCGACTCGCCAGGCAAGTCATGATTTTAAAAAATTAAAGAAAGCGTTCAGTTTTGAAATTGCAGTTATAAATAAAAATAAATTTGAAAACCTGGTGCGCCCGAAGATAAAGATTGATATTCGCAAGGATCGTCCGCCGTCACTACTGCTTAATGACCCCCCAGCAGTAGTTGAAGCTGTGCCGGGTGATGCCATGATGATTGATGCTGATGTGAATGATGACCTTGGCATAAAAGAAGTCGCCATTCGCTGGGTGGTAAATCCAGATCCGGATAAGAATCCCGATGCTGTTATTAAAGAAAAAATTATAACGGTTAAAGACACAGCACTTACTGTAGCTATAAAAGAAGGGTTTGAACTGGATGCAACAGGTGCAGAGCCAGGTGATAAACTTCAGGTTTGGCTTCGTGCTCGTGATACGATTGGCAATGATACTGAATCGCGAAAAGTGATGGTGACGATCATCGCATTCGTTCAGGGTGAGCACGAGCGTCGCCGCTTATTGGTCTTAAGTCATCTCCAGGCCTTGCTAAAGGCACAGTCATCTTTGAAGAAAGCACCGTCGTCTTTTGACCCTGCTGTATTTGATGCAAATATTTATGACATGTTCAGAAAGAAGATGGAGACGGACGGGTTTGATATTGCAGTTGATAACACGCTTGATAATGTGCTGGCAGTGTTGAACCGCGAATTATACTTAACCGAAGCTTATTGGGATCAAAACGACTTATTTCACCTGATGGGTGTGCTTAAGCCGCGTTTACTTGGCGCTAAAACATATACAGAATCGAAAGACCGTATTGCGACTGTAATGACTGACTTGGATAGTGTCATCACTCAACGGATGCTACGCAACTTTTTGGTCCGTTACCTGGCATTCCATTACGAGTCAGAGATGCTCAAGGAGAGTATGCGAGGAAAATCTAGCAGAAAATTAAAAGCAATTGATAAGCGTGTTGCACTGTACCTTAAGGTTATTCAAGATCTCGGTGCTGAGTTGATTATATTATCCGAATCTACACCGGGTCTGGATTCGGCAGAATTGAAAAAAAATATCGGTGACATGAATATGCAGGCCTATAGAATGAAGCGTGGATCATCACGCCGTCGTATTGCTGGAGCAGATGGCTTGATAGAAAATCTTGAAAAAATCATGTCGGTTATTATCTCTGCAATTCCCGCTTTTAGTGATGTCCGCGTCAAGGATAGTGAACGTATTAGCAAGGAATGGTTAAGTGAATTTTCTAAAGGCAATGTGAGTTGGTTGCAGGAACAACAACGGAATTTTCGCTTTCTTCCTTTGGGTGCAAGCAGTAAACATGCGCGTTTAACGCAATCACTGATCAGTAAAAAATATGGACTGGCTGTTGGGCAAACACCAATGAGTCACGTGCAGGAGGAGAAAGCCTACTTGGATGGCTTGCATTATCGTATGGAGTCGGCACGACTCAAAGGGAGTCGTCATACAGATCTTGAGCAACGCATTGCTCAGGCATTATTGACATTTGATTATGCGCTTCGTTCCAAGCAGAAAGTGGCTGAGAGTAAACAGCTCTTATTAAAGTCAATGGATAAAACAGTGAAATCTAAACCCATTGCATTTACAATGAAACCCTATCAACATGTTGGGCGTGGCATTACAGAATCAATGATTGATGAATTCCGCAAAAAATTATCGACTAGTCAACATACACGATTAAGTGAGTTAAATGGTTTGGCTAAAAAATTAGACAAGCCGGTTGTCGTTCAACGTGTTCTTAATGCATCCCGATCTGATGTGGACAACTTGAATGTGTTGTCTGATCTCATGGCATTTTGTTATAAGCAGTACCCTTTTGAAAAGGGAGAAGCAGCATATAAACAATTGTTTAAAGTCAGAAATTACACAAATCGCCTGAACGCTCAGTTGGCAATATTTGACATACGACATCCGGGATTTTTTGCGGGTAAAACATTGGACGATCAAGCTGTATTCCTAGCCGATTTTAATATGTATAAAATGCGCTATGCATTACTTGTGAAAGGATTCGATGCTCTTTTTGCATCTCAAAATACCAAAAAGAAAAAAGCGAATGACAGCCGTTATGTTGCATTAAATTACTTGGATCGACTCGCTGCGATTCAGCAATTATTAAAGAAAGCAGATGGAAATGCATTGAATACGCTCTTGAAAACCTATCCGGATATTGCTGCAGGAATTATTTATGATAGCCGTCGGTTTACAATTTCAATTCAGGATTCATTAAAGAAGATGCATAGTGCCTTGAGTGCAGAGACGATTAATCTTACCGAGTATCATCAATTTCATAAGTCTGCTCAGGCTGATTTAATTGCATTGCAGAATGCACTCCAAAAGGTAAAAGCAATTGAATCATATGATGCCCTTGTGAGTCAAGTTGGAGAAAGCATGAATCGATTAAACAATCTTCATATTAAAGAGAAAACTAAAGATGTGATCAGCCAGAAATTATTCTCTTTAAGTGAATTGATTAAATCGATGCAGCGACTCAAAGACAGTGTTGCAGGGTTAAAGCTGAAACGCTTGCAGATCAATGCGTTTAATGGTAGTCCGCAACTACCTATGACTGCGTCCAAGAATTTGCTGGGTGATAAAGATTCACGAGTTGGCGATATTCGTAAAAAAATCCAGTTTCAATTGGATCAGTTGGGCCGACAAACAATGGGGGCTGCAGATGCCAGTCTTACTGGTGATATACCAGCGATTCTGATGATACAAAAACAAGTTCTTTTATCGCAGCTTTATGGTGGAAGTTCCATCATGCGAAAATTCATAGGCACTGATAGCAAAACACCGTCGTTGATTAAATGGCTGCAACTGGAATTGGAATTAGCTGCTAAAGCGCAAATGCCAGAAAGTTATCAAGCTGAACAGGAATGGTATTTAAAACTACTAAAGGATCGTCTGCGTTATGAACGTAAATAATATAGTAATAATATGTCTGGCATTTTTATTGCTCTTGCCTGCATGGGCAGAGAATGATGCCAAGAATCGACAAAAAGTGAATATGGCAATTGCCGGTGGCCTGAAGTGGCTAGCCGACAGCCAGGTGCAGGAGGGGAATACAAAAGGAAGCTGGGACAGCGAAAAGTTTCGTGTGGCAACCGCCAGTTTTGCAGGCCTGGCATTTCTTGCGAATGCCCATAAACCCGGCAAGGGTGAGTATGGAAAAGTACTGGATCAAACTATGGATTATGTCATGAAACAGATGGCTCCGGATGGTTACCTAGGTTCACAGGATCAACAGATGTATGTCCATGCAGTGGCAACATTATTTGCCTTGTCCTATCTCGGAAGGTCTGATGATGCGGATAAAGAAAAGAAACTTGCTGCATGGTGTCAGAAAAGTATTGGCCTGATCATTAAGGCGCAGAAAGTTGCAATGAAAAGACAGTTGGCATTGGGTGGGTGGCGTTATTCGCCGGATACGAGTGAAAGTGATACGTCGGTAACATGCTGGATGTTGCTGGTACTACATACTGCAAAGCAGGCTGGGTTTACAATTGATCAAGGTATTTTTGATGAGGGATTAAAATATATTAATAATGCCTGGATGATTCGCAAGGTGGATATTTATGATGATAAAGGACAGGCGACTGGTCGTAAGAAGGAGATAAAAGGGTTTGTCTATCGCAAAGGCGTGAGTCTTGAACCTGAAGCGGCTGCAACTGGAATCGCTGTATTCGTAAAAAGTATTCTGGAGAAAAAACGTGATTCAAAAGTAAATGAATCCTTAGCTTACTTAAAGAACTATCCGCCAGTATGGGGGGCAGAGCATTATAATGGATATTTTTTCTTCGCATCATTTTATATTACCCAGGGCATGTTTCAAATTGGTGGAGATGAGTGGATCGATTATCGGAACAAAATGAATAAAGCACTTCTTGAGAACCAAAAAGGAAATGGCCGCTGGCCGTTACCCGATAATAATAAAGGGCAGAGCAGCAAAGCAGGACTGGCGTATCCAACTGCGATGGCAATTTTAATTTTGTCACTTGAGAAACAATTACTGCCAATGTACCAACGACAAAAAGAGTTATTTTAATAAATTATACCGAACAATCTCGAAACCTGCCCGCCGCTACGGCGCGCTGCGCACACAGCGCCAGCCGTCCTGGTCCGGGCGCGATAATTGGCTGAATGAGCCTTGTTTCTTCTGATAGACAGCATGATCGCGATCGGACACGCGCAGTCGGTATGGCACATCGCCAAAGAACCCGCCGCGCGACCCTGACCCAAAACCGTCGTTCTTTCCTGATGTGCGCCTTTCGCGGGCGAGGTAAATCGCTTCGGGCCAGTCATCCGGCACATCGACCGTGCCTTGTCCATGGGTTCCCATGAACAGGCGTCCCTTTTTATGCCCCACGGTGATCACCTGTTCGCGCGCGTTACCACTGAGATCGAGAATGCCCCAGTAGGAGGCACCTGCACTGAACCGGTCGCTTTCCGCGGTGGCGAAAATTCCCGCGCGCAACGGCGCCCCGGCCACAGCGCTGACACCACCCCGTGCGCCGCCACCATAGGTCGCCGGCATGGTGAAGTCGTAATTGGCATTCCCGGCACCCGTTCGGAGCTTGGCGACGATCCGCTCGGAGCCCTGCCCCTCATTCGCGACCTTATACTCCGCGTTGGCGATAGCAGCCGACCCCCAGGCATACTCGCCCGGCACTGGTTTGAGTGGGCCGCGACAGGCTTTTTCAAACTCCAGTTCCGTCATCGGGCGCAGGCCGGCCCAGGCCGAAAACTTGGCGCCATCCCACCACAACAGCAGGTTGCAGGCCTGCTCAGGCCGTGCCGGGCGCAGTCGAGGCCAGACGCCGGAAAGCGTGTAGCGCCCCGCCGGGGTGAAGTGACCGCCAGCGTGCGAGCTGTCACCGGCAAACGTGTTGTCATACGTGGCCTTG
>JABSQK010000436.1 GCA_013215875.1 Lentisphaeria bacterium | reverse complement strand
CGCGGTCTTTTCTTGTTACTCGATTTAGTCTTTGTTTGTCGCTTACTCATTGGTAAACTCCTTTTAAGTTACTAAAAAAACTTCAAAAGAGTGTTACCCTATTAATAGAGACGAAATTACAATTCAGCGGTAGTTAGCACAGCATTGACGGGATTATTTATGCTCAAGAATTGCTCCTGCAATTTTATGCCATAGGCAATTTTTAGAAATATGGCAACAGGGATAAAACAAAGAAATAGTATAAGAAGAGAGAAGTGCCAGTAATGAAATATCTTTTTAAATATATCCGTTAGTTCATTGGCCACAGAAATCATGAAAGATTCGGTTTCATCAAAGTTTTTACGCCAGGCATAACGAAATAATAAGAACAGAGACGTTGACGCATAAAATAGAAACATTCCTAAAAATGCTAAAAAATCATTAACGTAGTCTAAACTATCTAATTCAGAGAGGAAAAGATAATTCAGAAATACTAAATATCCAAGAAATAATACAGCATTAATTATGGCTAAAGTTTTCCAAAGCATTGGATTAGTTCTTGATCGGGCAATATAGAAGCAGAAGGCTGCGATCGAGAATGGATTTAATATTACGGTCAGGAAATGAAATGAAATAAATATTGTTTGGAGAAGCTCCCAGCTCTCAACGTCGTGATAACCAGTATAGAAGTCGTAGCCCAACCATATTGTGAATGCTGTAAAAGCAATCGTATAAAGTATTGTTAGGATGCGCTTAGACATAAGCTTGTTTGTTAACCTCCCGGTTATAATTTTCTAATATAGTATAAATTCTCTGGGAATGCCCATTTATTGACTAACGCTGGAAGTTGATTTTCATTTCAAAGAAAGCGCAAGCTCCCTTGATGGTGCCAGATAAATTTATCGTAAGACGTGAGTTTTCTTATTGAGAAATTTTCTTTTTAATTTTCTTCAGCAATTCCGGATACCCTCTGTCTTGTATACCATTAAATCCGCTTTCTCGAATATGCTCAAACTCCTTTTCTCGATTTGAGTTTTTCAGAGCTAAAAGAATATGGCTAAGGTCTGTAATAAACCACTCCTTGATTAGTTGTTTAAACTCATCTCCGCCACACATTGGGTCTTCGCTAATTTCCATAGAAACATCAAATTTTTGAAATGCATCTTCTAGATTTTTTTCAGGATCGTTCAAATAGGAATTGCAAACAGTCCATAGTTTTGCTTCAACTAGTTCATCCCAAATATATCTTACGCATTCCTTTGCTAATTTCGGTGTAAACTCATTGAGCAGAAGAAAACTCTCTATCGGTTCTTTTTTTAATCCCGCATATCCACAAAGCGCTAGGTAATCATGAAATAATCTTGGGTCTTGTGTTTCTTCAAGAAGTCGAAAGGTTTCTTCTTTTTTCCATACCAATCGATCCATCGCTTCTGGGTATACCTTTCCAAGTATTGCCCATTCGTTGAGGCAATATGACAAACGAACACCTGCACGAGCAGGATCACCAAAAGTATTATCTAAAAA
Organism: Lentisphaeria bacterium; assembly: GCA_013215875.1. Lineage (GTDB taxonomy): Bacteria > Verrucomicrobiota > Lentisphaeria > JABSQK01 > JABSQK01 > JABSQK01. The sequence goes on along the minus strand of JABSQK010000436.1, from coordinate 2,887 downwards.
AGATTCATACTTAATTAAGGCTTCCGGGTAATCCTTTCGTGCATATGCGTTCCTTGCTTCACCTAGTTCATCACTTGAATTGGTCATTTATTTTATTCCGTACTTTTGAGTCCTACCATAATGCAAAGTGCTAATTGTTCCATCAAGAGAAAATCGCTATGCGAGAAAATCGCAAGCTCCCCAGATGGGCAGTATCACGTCTATCCCGGTTTTAGATTTTCGTATTGCATTATAACGCATCCTGCAGTATTTTCGAATAAATAAAAGGAACACTCATGGATGCATGGCGTTTTGCTATTGTGTCGGATATTCATATCGGCACACAGCGATCATTTCGTTTTCAGGCTGCGTGGAATGCCAACTGGCAAACCGTACGACAACAGATCATTGATCAACAACCGGAATTTCTGCTGGTCTGTGGCGATATGACACGTGATGGACTTTATCACCGCTTTGAACTCGAACAATCAAAGGCCGATCTTGATGCCCTGCCCTTTCCATATTATGCAGTGCCGGGAAATCATGATGCGGGAAATAAGTTCTCCGATGCAGATAGTTCGATTAGCGCAGAAACTGTCGCGCTTTATCAGTCGGTTTTTGGCACTAGTAACTATAGTATTTGTCATAAGAATATTCGTATCAGCGTATTTAATTCACTGCTTGCCGGATCTGGCCTGGCAGAAGAAGGCGCAATGTGGAGCTGGCTCGATTCACAAGTACCCGATCTGGAAAGTGATCATCATTTATGGATGACCCATGCACCCATTTATCTCGATTATTTTAGTGAAGCAAATAAAGATCCAAATGATCATGCCTGGTACTTCAGCATTGATGAACCGCATCGTTCACGCATCTTCAATGCATTAAAGGCAAGTGCTGCAGACATTCTTTTCAGCGGGCATATTCATGATCGCCGTCAAACAGAACATGATGGGATACTATTTCAAAGCTGTCCATCAAGCGCCTTTCAAGCGGCATTTGATTATGATGGCGAACACAGCAGTGAACTGGGCTTTATGATGCTTACTGTAACAAAGGAAAGCTGCAAATCTGAATTTATTCCGTTGGCTGAAACATCAACACTGACATCATACGGACCCGGCGGCAACCCGCCGAAAGCGCTACGTGATTACAGTATTGCACAGGAAAAACCGGCGTTGGATCCTGTAGAACAAAGACGGCCGGAATAGAGCTAAGAAGGTTTAGTGGTGACCGTCCCGCTACTCCTCCACGTAGTCGCTAAGGCCAGGAAGTTTATTCAAGACAAGATGTTGCCAGAAGTGGAATGGCGTTGTACAAAGCGCACCAGGGCCCGTCGCGCCTACTTCCAAGCAAAGCTGCAGAAATATCGCTATGCGAGATATTTCTTACATGCTTGTGAACCTTCAGTTCACCAAGCCGCAGCAAGACGCAGTCAAAACGAAGGAGCTCTGCGACTGAGAGCGAAGCGGTAACTACTTGCGGAGTCGCAAGGTCCCTTGATGCTGCCAGAAGTGAAATGGCATTGTGCAAAGCGCACCAGGGCCTGTCGCGCCTACTTCTAAGAATGCTGCAGTGCTTGTGGACCTTTCAGTTCACCAAGCACTTGCCAACTGCTGCACAGGGAATTAAAGCCTGATTCCTAATACTGTCCCGTCGGGTGAGCTGGCGATTTGTAATAAATAAAGGATGCTTACTCTTAATTTTTTGGAAGAGGTCCCAGCGACTTTTTACCCAGGTGAATGAGAGGCAATCCGATAAGCGACTCGATTTCGAGAAGCTTTTGCCAGCACTTGGTTTCTAGTTGCACTTTCTCGAAATTCTTTTTTTGCAGATCAGCAAGCAAGTCGAGATATCTTAATGGCCTCATTGCACCAAGCTTCAAAGACTTTTCTGCATCCTTTGTATTTTTCTGGGCCAGAGGCAGTAACCGCCTTTGATGAAGTCTAAGTTTTTGAAAGCAAAGTAAGTATTGTGCATGTAAGGTCTCCAAGCGACTGATTAAGTAATTGAGCTTTTCCATGTAGGCGCTGACTTTTACACGCCTCTGGGAAAATGCCATCGCGATACTCTGCTTATTTCTGCCAAAAACCGGTAACTCAATACTAAATGGAATGGATAGTGTATTTTCTTTTTCTCCCTCATCATCTTCAGAAATAAATCCAATCTTTAAATCGGGGTACTGCTTTGCCAATTCGAGACGAAGCTTCGCATCACTGATATGAAAATCCATTTCAGAGCGTGCTAGCATAAGGTAGTCGCAAGCTCCCAAAATGGTGTCAGGCAACCCCCAGCAAGACGTAGTCAAAACGAGGAAGATCTGCGACTGAGAGCGAAGCGGTAAATACTCGGTGAACCCCAAGTGCTCGGTGAACTGCAAGCCCTAAGTGCTCGGTGAGATGAAATCTCACGAGCATGTAAGCATCAGTAAGTTCACGAGCATGTAAGTATCTTTACACTGCAAGTTCACGAGTATGTAAGTAATCCCCAGTAACCCCCTAATGCTTGGTGAGATGAAATATCACGAGCATGTAAGTAATCCCCAGTAAACCCCTAGTGTTTAAAATCGCAACGAGGTGCAGAGCTTATTAATAGAAACAGTAAGACGTACGGCAAGGTCAGGATGCCCCTAAGTTTTCGTTTCGTCTCAGACATCGCCCTCTCGGTTCGTCGCCCTCATGGAGTACGATGTCGGAATGCAGGTATTGTGCCGCTGCCGCTGAATCCGTCACTTTCCTCGCACTGCGTTGTAACATTTCTAATTCAAATGGTCCAGGTTCAGGACATGGGTAACAGTTTAGGTTCAGGACATAGGTAACACTTCTATGTATAATCAGACCAGTCAATAAGGAGACTGGTCATGACCTGGAGTGAAACAAATATAATGGATCAACGAGTGGAATTTGTG
>JABSQK010000435.1 GCA_013215875.1 Lentisphaeria bacterium | reverse complement strand
GAATGTATGAAGCTTGGTATGGATCACTTTATCAGCAAACCTCTGAACAGGCTAAAACTTTCCAACAAACTGGCCATCTTCTGCGACTATGAGGAATTAGATTCGGACTTACCGGACGCAAGTATTAGTGATTTCAGCCAATGCGAAGATCCTGTATTCGATTTGCATAAGGCACTGGAAAATGCTGAATTCTCCATTCCGGTGCTCGAGAAAATGACCACTCATTTTATTGAGACTATACCCGTTTTATTAAAAGAAGTAGATGAGCAATTAAAAAAAGAGATCTACGACGAACTTGGACGTATCTCCAACACTATTATGGATGAGGCAGGTAAAGTCGGTGCAGTCGCTATCTACTATAAATCCAAACAACTTAAAGACACAATAGAAGCACCCACTCTGGGCATGAATTTTTACACAGACCTCTCAGATGCAGTAAGAAGCTATAAGGAAAAACTCAGTAACTTCAATTGGAAAGAGCTCAATGAAATTCTCAAAAAGTAATGAAGCCGTCCCCCACTGGCATAAAAATTGCGTCTTTTGATCCTATAAATATATGTACGAGTGAATAGGACCATGGTGAAGGATCGTATGAGTAAAGAAAAAAAATAAAAAGCCGCACAGGCCCCTGCTACAGGGATGGTTCAGCGATTTAAGAAGAATACAATATCAGTAAATACCACAGCATTTAATTTGTCGCTTTTCAAAACAAAAGAGAGCAAAAAGCAGCATACGGATGTATTTCTGTCTGGGATAAACGGTCTAAAGAAAAAACCACGGAAACAACGTAAAAAATGAAGTTACAACATCAACTTATTCTTGGATACAGTGCGGTAATGATCGTTTTAATGGCCATGTCCGGTATGAGTTACAATAAATTAAAACTCTTGAATGAATCAAATCACTGGGTGACACATACACACAAGGTAATCGGCGAAATAAACCATGTGCAAAAACTTATACTCGACATGGAGTCAGATGAACGCGGATTCCTGGTATCTGGAGAAGATAAGTATCTCGAACATTACAATACGGCACTGAGTGAATACAAAATCGACTTACATCAATTGAAAGAAGATGTAAAAAATTATCCCGGGCAGGTACAGAAACTCGAAATCATCATCAATTTAATGGAAGAATGGATTGAGAAAGCGGCCAAACCAGAAATTGCTATGCGCCGTGCTGTATCCATACATTCTATTGATGCGGATCATCTAGAAGAGCTTCTGATTAAAGGTGATGGGCAGGCTATTCTCGATGAAATGCGCGGCATAATGGATGAGATGATAGCACGCTTCAAAGTGGATGGCAATGTAACTGGACAAGCATATACAGAACAGGTAGCCAAAGCCATGATCGACCAAGTAACTGGTGAACGTGGTTTTATTATCTCTGGCAAAGAGGAATTCCTCGAACCCTTTACACGCGGACATAAGGAAATGACCGATGCTTTGAAACATTTAAGATCGCTCATAGCGAATGCCCATGATCGTATCGGAGTAGAAGCGAAACTGGATAACCTGCAAACATTAACAATGAAATGGCATAAAGAAGTGGGTGAAGTGGAAATTAAAATGCGTCGTGAAGTAACGGAAGGCACTCGAAGCATAAAGGACCTGGAAAAAATCGTCACAGATGGTATCGGAAAAGATACATTCATTTCGATTCGCAAGGATTTGGAATTTATCGATAGTCAATTCCAAAAAGCACATAACCAAAAAGGTCATACCTATATTGTGCAAATTGCCAAGGCAATTGTCGACCAGGAAACTGGCCAGCGTGGATTTATTATCACAGGAAAAGAGGAGTTTCTCGAGCCCTATAATCAAGGCCAGAAAGATCTTAAAAAATCGCTCGACGAGCTTAGACGATTAAATAAAAATGCCTACGATAAAATTTGGATGAGTGCATCGATTTCCAAGTTGGAGAAATTATCGAAAGAATGGAACAAGAAAGCAGCAAACCCTAAAATTGCCGCGCGTCGCTTAATGGATAAACATCCGACCACATTAAAAGACGTGAATGCGCTTCTTAAAAAAGATACGGGTAAAAATATCATGGATAACCTGCGAAAAAATATTCTGCAGTTTCGAGACATGGAAGAAAAGCTCTTAGTCGAACGTGAAGAGGAATCTGAAGAGGCGGTAGCGACTGCTTTTACTATCATTATCTCGGGTATTCTTATCGCTGTAATAGTGGCACTATTTGCAAGTTTATACAATATCAAGTCTGTAACCGTACAAGTGGGCCATGACCCGGGTGCCATTGCGGCAATTACTACACGT
>JABSQK010000434.1 GCA_013215875.1 Lentisphaeria bacterium | reverse complement strand
TGGGGTAAATCCCAAAATGGGCTGGTTGCCTGAAATACTCCCCAATGCCCCGCACAACCTGGATGTGCAACCCTATGTATTAGCGCATCTCCTAAAATATTATTCCATGCCAACACTTGATGATCCACCTGAGGGGATTGGTCCTGAAGTTTATGATTATATCCACGCCCAAGGAAAAGATTTCGGTGTGGCCGGAGCCAAACAGGGTTGGGAAGTTACGCGCTATCACATTGGCATGTTTATGGCAACGACTGGCGCACGTTATTATCATCAATGGCATTTGGCATTTCCCAATAAAAATCTGTATGTTGAAGATGGCGTCGTGCGCCGGACCATCGATTTTGTCAGTTCCGGCGAAGGGGTGACCGATTATAAAGTTTTTCGCCTCTTGAAAGCGGCTATGAAAAAAGCAGCCAAAGACCCGGCAAAGAAAAAATCCCTGGACAAGGCCAACGCTTATCTTAAGAAAATTTTTGTCACCTGGAATGGTGATCACAGTCAAAAGCAAGGGGTCCCTGATCTGGGACTCGCCTATTCATGGGGGTACGATCAGTTTTACGATGATTGGCGCCGAGAAATGACCCGTCATGCGGCCATTCTCTCGGGAGTGATATGGGTGAAATAGAGTTTATATTTAATAAAATAAAAAAGGTTAAATCAGTCATGTTAAAATTACTTATCTTAAAGTCATCCGTATTGTTGTATCTATTTTCTTCCTTTATGTCTGCCACGGCCGGTGGTGTCAAAGATCTTGAAGTTTTTCATCGGGAAAGTCAAAGCTTCATTACCTTTAAGGAAGACAAGGATGTTAAGGGTGAACGCTATCGGGTATATCAAAGCGATAAACCAATCACCGAAAAAAATGTTAAGGGCCTAAAACCGATTGCCATTCTCGAAGAAGGATCCAGCCGTCTGCGTTTTAGAGATTCCAAAAGCAAATTTCCCACCTTCGAAAAACTTGGAATTAAAAATGCCGTCATCCAGGACATGGATAAAGGCGGCAAGCCGCTTAGTAATGATACGGGCTTATTAGTCTGGACCGTTAAAAAAGCTGCTGCCACGTACTATGCGGTCGTTCTCGAAAAAGACGGCAAATCCGCCGGCTCTCCAGTTCTTGGAATCAATAGTCTCAAAAAACCCGTCGCTGAAAAAACCGGTGTACCAGGCGCCATAAAAATTCAGCACAGAGAACCAGGGATGTGGATTTACATGTATTGGAATGATTATACCCTGTGGAATCCACGGGTTCTTGATGACTGCCCCATCGGTATTGCCAATGTTTTTCAAATCATGCTACCAAAGAAAAAGGAATTGTGGACAAAATCACTCGCCGTTAATATTGAACCCCATGGCTACGGCGCCCTGGGCCATATGAGAAATAGTACGTCCAGCATGGGCAAGTTTAATTGGATCAAGATTCTGCCCAAGAATTTTATGAACACCTGGCACTATGGGCATTCCAATGCCATGACCAAAACAGATTATCTCGACCGAAAATTCAGGGTCATAAAAAAAGGTGTGGTGGTAAATTATTTCTGGCATGAGATGAATTTTTTGGTAAAATGGGTCATGAAAAAACCGGCAAATTTTACAACTATTAATCCGGATCCCAATCGCATTTACATGAAGGGCTTCTCTCAAGGAGGCACCGGGGCTAACACCGTAGGTATTCGCCATGGGGAATTATTTGCTTCGGTAAATCCCGACAAAGGCATCTGCAATTGGACCCGGGAAAAAGTGGGCACC
>JABSQK010000433.1 GCA_013215875.1 Lentisphaeria bacterium | reverse complement strand
TCATCTTCGAGGCAAAGTCGCACGTGGTTATAATGGTCGCATATTGCTACAGAGAGGACTTTTTTTGCTTCATTTTGCTTGATCACATAGCGGTCGAGGTAGTCTCTTACTTCTCTGGGTTTGAGGGTGAATTGACGTATACTGTCGAGCATTTCTTCATTTGTTACTTCTTCGAATTCCTCGGGAATTTCCTCCTCCTCTTCAGGTTCTTCGTCCATCGACATATGTTCTATATTGATATGTGTTGTCTGTGGATTAAAATTGCTAAAGATGGATTGAAGCTGCTTTTGGAACTCTTCGAATTCCTTATTTCCTTTTTCTTTATCCTGGTCTTTATCTTTTTTATCACTCATCATTCATCCTTAGGTTGAAGGGATGAAAACTATAGTTGTGCAAAAGCCTTAAGCAAGATTAATCATATTTGCCAAAAAACCTGTGATTATTTATAACAAATGGTATTTTACTGGCTTATGAAGGAACTTGCAAAAACAATTATATTTGAAGACAGCAGCGGAACGGAGTGTTCGCTTGATCTTGAGAAGCTGCAGAATAGTCAAAGTGACACTCGTTATGTTATAAATGAACAAATAGGCGAGGGCGGTGCAGGCGAAGTTTTGAGTTGTGAAGACCCGAACCTTGGGCGCGATATTGCCATGAAGCGGCTTCATTCCAATTTGAGATATGACTATGAGCATAAAGCTCGCTTTATTCGTGAGGCACGGGTTATGGCTCAGTTGGAACACCCCAATATTGTGCCTGTGCATGAGCTTGGTGTGACTAAAGATAACAACGTTTTTTTTACCATGAAAAAGGTAATTGGCGATGAACTCAGAGTTGTACTTGACAACTTAAAGGATGATGACGACGAGTACCTGGAGAATTATCCCACCGATCGAATGCTCGAAATATTCAAGGATATTTGCAATGCCATCGGTTTTGCCCACTCTCAAAAAATAATTCATCGAGATTTAAAGCCCAGCAATATTTTAATTGGTGAATTTGGTGAAGTATTGGTTTTGGATTGGGGTCTGGCAAAAATTGTTGAAACAGATGCTGAGAATAACCCCATTATGGATGGTAAAATGCTTACTGAAGAAGGCATGGTTTCCGGCACACCTTTGTACATGTCACCTGAGCAGGCACTTGGGCAAGCAAACCTTCAGGACGAACAGAGCGATATTTACAGTCTGGGGGCAATTTTATATGAAATGTTGACTCTAAATTATACGGTAGAGGCAGAAAGTGTCATGGAAATATTGACGAAAGTTGTTTCTGGAAAAATCATACCACCGCGAAAACGTACTCCTCACCGGCGAATACCACCAGAAATTGATGCAATTGTAATGAAAGCGCTATGCAGAGAAAAGGCGGACAGATATCATCGGATTCCAGATTTATTAGAAGACCTCGACCGTTATTCCAGGGGTGATTCTGTAAGTGCCTACAGGGAACCCCCGCATCGGAGTGCGATAAAATGGTGCAAGCGCCATGCTGTATTTTCGGGTATCATTGCGAGTACTTTGTTTGTTTGTATTATTGGTGCCACATCTTTGTTTATATCTCAGCATCAAAAATCTCAGGGATTGCTTGCCAGTGCTAGAGAAAAAATAGACGAGGGCAATAATCTCTATGATAGAAAAAATAGACTATACGAAGCACTCACAATCCTGGCAAATACCAATTTAACAAAACAAAGATCAAGTGAAGAATTATCACTGGAGTCGAAATTTACTGATCTGCATATTGCCAGTGAAAATTATTATCAAGAGGCGGTAATTACCTTGTCGCAAGTGGATGATTTTTATGAACGTGAGCGTTTCGAAAGTTTTGGGGAAGTTTACAAAAAGCAGATGGATTTTGCATTGAAATCCGAAAATTATATTCTTGCAAAAGAAAAACTGAGTTTTCTTAAAAGTTATCTTGGTGATAATTTTGAGAAAGGGCGGCAATTTAAGGAAGAGCTTAGACTAATTGAGAAAAAAATAGTTGGTGACGGAACATTAAAAATCGTAACTGAGCCAGCTGGAGCCACTATCGAATTGGTAAAGCTAGACGAAAATGAAAAAGGCTTAATGTCAGAGACAAAGTCTCAATTATTAGGTGAAAGCCCGATTCAGGAAAGGGACATTAAGAAAGGGAGTTATTTGATTATTTGTAAATATGAGGGCCGGCCCACAGTACGCTATCCCGTGCAAATTGATCATTTGGAAAAAGAGCTAGCCACTGTTAAAATCCCCTTAAAAGTTCCCAAGAATATGATCTATATTCCTGCTTCAAAATTTTACTATGCCGGCAAAGGATCGAAAGATTTTAGGCTTCATGAGCGTTATTTGAATGCCTTCTATATAGGCAAATATGAGGTGACAGTAAAGGAGTATATGGCATTTTGGAAAGCCTCTGATGGAGCGAATTTTAGCCGCGATGATATTAGCCGTATTCGCCTGGAGCGAAACAGCCGTGACTTTGTCGATGCCTGGAACGAAAAAGGCATATCAAATGGCAACCTTAGGCCCGATCATCCAATTGTGGGCATTACCCATATGTCTGCTTTGCGATATTGTAGTTGGCTGAGCAAAAAAAGGGGAATGAAAATTCGTCTTCCCCAGGTAGATGAGTGGGAAAAAGCTGCTCGTGGAGTCGATGGCCGGCAATATGTATGGGGAGATCAATTTGTTCCGGATAGTGTATTTACTATCGAAAACCACATCGCCCGTGAATTTCATGGTCCTTGGGCGGTAGGCGGTAAATTTCCGCATGATAAATCTTTATACGGTGTTATGGATATGGCAGGGAATGTACGCGAATGGACCGGCTCCAGGTTCCAGGGAGAAAGTCCATTTTTTCAAATAAAAGGAGCAAGCAGCTCTACCACCAAACGGTTCCTATTGTGCTCAAGTTCCAGTGATACACCCGTAGCACCCAGCGATGTGGGATTTCGCATCATTTGTGAAATCGAGAAATAATTCTTGATAAAAAGCATAGTTGTGGCAAGGTCATCGCCTTGAGATATTAATAATGATTGAGATTAAAAATATAGATAAAAGTTTTGGCTCATTTAAGGCTGTAATAAATTTAAGCATAAATGTGGAAAAAGGAGAAGTACTGGGATTATTAGGTCCTAATGGTGCAGGGAAATCAACGTCCATGCGCATCATTACAGGATTTTTGCAAGCGGATCGCGGCAGTGTTACAATCGGTGGTTTTGATGCGGAGAAACAAGGGGTAAAAGCTCGCCAGCTTATTGGTTATTTGCCTGAGTCCGCACCCTGTTATGGCGAAATGAAGGTCGATGCATTTCTTGACTTTATTGCCGCAATCAGAGGCCTGCGCGGGGCGAAGAAAAAAGTTGCAGTCAGTCGTGTGATAGAGACGTGTTTTCTAGGGGCAGTTGCTAAACAGACAATATCAACCTTATCTAAGGGTTATACGCATCGTACGTGTTTCGCACAAGCGCTTATCCATGACCCGGATGTGCTTATTTTAGATGAACCAACAGATGGCCTGGACCCAAATCAAAAATACGAGGTACGAAATTTAATTAAGAAAATGGGTGAAACAAAAGCAATAATTATATCCACTCATATTCTGGAAGAAGTTGATGCTGTTTGTTCCCGTGTGGCTATCATGAATAATGGCAAGGTTGTTTTTGATGGATTCCCATTTGAGATGCGGGCCTTATCTAAAAATACCGGTTCAGTTATGTTACGTGTTCTTAACCAGAGTCCCAAAGAAGTTTTGTCAAAATTCAAATACATCGAAGGTGTTAGCAAAGTAATACTGGAAGAAGAGGGGAATGATTCAATCGTCGTGCGGCTTGTGCCCAAAGCAGTAATTATTGAAGATTTATCCCAACGTATTTTTGAGTATTGCCGTCAGGAGAAATGGAGTTTAACAGAATTGCGAGTTGATGAGGGAAACCTGGAACAAGTATTCAGGCAATTAACCATTGGCAGTAAAAACAAGGCCATGGACGAAACTGCACCAAATATTGAGCCTGTATTTCGACTAAGTGGAGGGAAGTAATGCAGGGCTTGAGAAATATAAAAACGCTTACTCTGCGTGAACTTTATAGTTATTTCTGTTCGCCGATTGCCTATGTCTTTCTAATCCTCTTTTTATTGTTATTGGGATTCTTTTGTTGGGCAGATAGACTGGGCAGTTTTTATACCCGAGGCCACGCGGAATTGAGTACATCATTTTTCTTGTGGCATCCGTGGCTTTTTATGATACTTGTTCCGGCTGTAGGTATGCGTTTTTGGTCGGAAGAATTAAATTCGGGCACGCTCGAATTGCTCTGTACACTACCCATTAACTTATGGCAGGCAGTTTTTGCTAAGTATCTTGCCGGGATCATTTTTCTTGCTATTGCCATCGGCTCCTGTTTTCCCATGGTTATAACAGTTAATTATTTGGGTAATCCGGATAATGGAAAAATTTTATGTGGATTTCTATCCAGCTTTTTGACTGCTGCGGCATTTTTATCATTGTCTAGCGCAACCTCTGCTTTAACTCGCAACCAGGTGATTAGCTTTATTGTTTCCATGGTCATGTGTCTGTTGCTCATTCTAAGCGGGTTTCAGCCAGTATTGAGTGCGATAAAAGATATCGTTGAGCGCGTGGAGTTAATTTCTATAGTTCAAAATGGCCCACAGTTTATGCGCGATCTCAATTGGGTGGTTGACTTAATAAACGAATTGAGTTTATATTCACATTTTCAGAGCATGCAAAAAGGGATTATTGACAGTCGCGATATTATCTATTATTTGTCAGTGATACTTTTTGGAAATATTTCAACCTTAATTATTTTGAAGAACCGATAGGATGAAGATGACTTATCACCAGAAAAGAGCGATAATTTCATTTGCAAGCATTGTGGTAATTGCGATAATGCTGGTGCCTTTAAACATTCTTTCGAGCAAATATTTCACTCGTTATGATGCGACAATTGAGAAACGCTACACCCTTTCTAGCGGCAGCCATTCAATTCTCAAATCGCTAAAAAAACCTGTAACAATTCGTTTCTACTTCAGTCGAAATACACGTTACAGAGTTGAATATCCAGATCTTCGTGATTATGCCACGCGAGTTGAAGATTTGTTGAATGAGTATAAAACTGCTGCCAACGGAATGATTAAGATTGAGATACATAAAGATTTTGATGCCTATAGCAACTCTGAAGAAAAAGCACAACTAGACAATTTACGCGGAACGTTGATCTCTACACGAGAGTTGTCATGGTTTGGACTCTCAGCAAGTTTGTTGCATAAAAAAGAGAGCATTCCCTATCTGGATCCAGAATCGGAAAGCAGTCTTGAATATGAAATTAGTAAAATGATATACAGGCTTGTACGGGAGAAAGCACCCAAGATAGGTATTATGTCATCGATGGCCATAGCAGGCAGTGATAATCCGCTGGATTTTAAACAGGCAAAATGGCATTTTGCGAAAGTGCTGGAGAAAGATTACCAGGTGACGCGAATACGAGCTGACACAATCGAGATAAAAAACGATATCGATGCCTTAATCATTTTTCATCCCAAAAGGTTACGGCCCTATACTTTGTATGCAATTGAGCAATATGTTTTACGGGGTGGAAAACTCATATGTTTTCTTGATAACTATTATGCTCTTGGGCGGGCAAGGGACAAGGGTGCTTCAAGCCTCGAACCTCTACTGGCAAAATGGTCTGTCAAATATGAAACTAACAAAGTACTGGCCGACTTGAAGAATCCTTCAACTACAAAATATGGCAAAGACCCATTTATTTTATCTTTATCAGGTTTAAGTGATGGTGAATCAAATGACTCTTTATTTAATGCAAATGAAGAATCCTCGAAATGGATAAAAAAAATTCGTCTCTTATATCCGTCATCATTTTCATCACTGGGCTCAAAAACTATCGAGTATATCCCTTTAATTCAATCGAGTGATCAATCAGTCCTGGTCGATATGAAAGAAGTCTTAGTATTACATGGTAAAGCGATGAAAGAACTCGTTTCGAGGGATGCTAAATCCTATGAGCTTGCGGTCATGTTAAAGGGACGCTTTAAAACTGCTTTTACTGCAGGCGCACCTCCAATCATAGTTGATGAACAAAATATTTTGAAAGATAAAGAAGAACGAAAACTACCGCATGTGAATGTATCGGCTGTAGAAAATAAGGTCATACTTGTTGCAGACTGTGACATGCTGGATGACCAATTATGGTTGAACCATGTTCGGCATACCTATACCAAACAGGTAAATACTAAAATACTCAATGATAATAATAATTTTTTATTGAATATACTTGCTGATTTCACTGGAACTAAAGATCTGGCAGCTACTCGCTCGCGGTCTATATCCACTCCAGAATTCACAGTTGTTGCAGATATAGAACTTGAGATTCTAAAAAAATATGAATCGAAGCTGAAAGACCTTGAAAATAAGCGGAAATTATTGGAAAAGGAAATAACGGACAAATATCGAGATGACGACTGGTTGCTGAAAAAAGAAACAGATGAGAAAATTAAAGAGCTTCTTGCTGGCCGAAAAGAGATATTGAAAGAGTCGAAGACAATGACTGTAAAAATGCGCCAGGAAATTGATGCCTTAGGTACAAAACTCATGTGGGTAAATATTGCAGCTATGCCGATATTTTTCCTGATTTTGGCATTCGTTGTCTTCATGCTCCGTAGAGTCAAGAGATGAAATTTAAACATTTCGTTACAGTCTTACTCATGTGTGTGATGATGGGACTTGCAAGCTGGTTGGCAAACCGGACAAAGCCAGCAGAAGAACCGGATAAAAACCCTTTTGAAGAACTGACTGCAGAGCAGATATCGGAAATTCATATTATTGATAAAAATGCTGCTATTAAAATTTTCAACAAAAATGGCGAGTGGCTGGTGGGGGGCGTAAATGCCTATGCCGCAGACCATAGAAAAATCGGCCCTTTATTGTATCATTTGGCCAATATGAAAATGAGCCAAAAAGTCGAGCTTACTGACCTTGGTAAACGGTTTCTTGAAAATCCTAAATTAAAAAAAGAGAACTCCGGACTATTAATATCACTTTATAAAGATTCATCTCTGATAAATGAAATTATTCTTGGCGAAATATTTTACGAAGAAAGAGACGGGAAAAAGTATGCAAGTGGGCGCTATATCTATTTTCCTGTAATGAAAAAAGCATATCTGGTAACGACCTCATTTGACCAAATACGGGCTGATGAAATTCTTTGGAAAGATAAAACATTTGCCCGTACCAGGACTGCGAAAAAAATTGAATTGTATATGACCGAAAAACTTCTTTGGACATTTCATCGCGAAAGTATTGTCGACGAACTAAAGCTCGTGGACACTGATAAAAAATTAAATCTTGAAACAGTGGGCCGTTTAGAGCAGTATATTGAATATATGGATTTTATCCGTGCGAAACGGCGCCAGACAGAAATGGATGCAGAGTATAAGTTTAGAATACTGACATTCGACGGCTTACAATACGAGCTGAGTTTTGCTAAGCAGGACGATGACAATATGCGGCAATGTACGATTGAAGTATCCTTAAATGAAGCACAATCACAAACCCTATTGCCAGGGCGTCTGAAATTATTACACGCTCGCTTAAAGAAAGAAAAATTTTTGTATGAGCGTTGGAAATATTATTTTAGTTATTCGCAATATGATTATTTACTCAGTGCTAAAGAAAGGTTTATAAATAAATAAATGTGCGGGCGATTTGCTCTATACCGATCATTTGATCGTTTGGAAGAAATACTGGATTATCTTCCTGATGATAGTGACTTTCAGCCATCGTACAATATCTCACCCAGCCAGGAAACAATCGTAATTTTTGAGCATGGTTTGTGTACTATGAAATGGGGTCTTATTCCATCGTGGTCAACCGATGCAAAATTTGCATCAAAATGCATTAATGCCCGTAGTGAAACACTAACTGAAAAGCCCTCCTACCGCAATTTGGTCCAACACCGACATTGTGTGATACCCATGAATGGTTATTATGAATGGCGGACCATTGGCAAAGATAAAGATGCTTATTATGTAGGGTCTAATGATGAGCTCTTGTTTGCTCTGGGATTATGGGATGAATGGATCCAAGATGATGTTTCACATTTTACTTTTACCATTATTACTCGTGAGGCGACTGAAGACTTATCATTTATACATCACCGCATGCCTGTTTTTGCTGATGCAAAGATGGTGAATTCCTGGATAGAAGGAAGCGACTACAAGTCATTCATGACAGGCGATGAAAAATTAGATTATTATCCTGTCTCTTCATATGTTAATTCTGTACGAAATAATGATGAAAACTGTATCAATAAAATTGCAGAGCAGGGTGATTTATTTTGATGTTTAGAACAAATCCGGGTATGTTTTTTTCACCCGGTTAAATAAATCTTTGGCTTCTTTATATGTCAGGCGGTCTTCCACTTTTGCCGGATCCAGCCATTTAAACTTATCGATTTCGCTTTCTTGAATTTTTACATCCGGTAAATTTACAATGACTGGTATGTAATAGACTCTTTTGAAGGTATGTGCTTTTTTCTTGGCAATCGTATATGATTCGTGAATAAATTCAGTGGAATATACCGTGTAATCTTCAATGCCCGTCTCTTCTTCAAATTCGCGTTTTGCAGCATCGCGAAAAGTTTCATTTTTTTCTGCATGTCCTTTTGGAAATCCCCAATGCCCTTTATTATGTTTTATGAGAAGGATTTTTGATTTACCGTTTTTTCTTAAAACCGGAATTGTACCAAATGCTTCATCATATTTATAATCTGTGACTATATCCTTTTTTATTGTTTCATTTGGCAGGCTTGTTGCATGCGGCCAGAGCTTTCTTCCGGGATATATGCTGCTATGGATGCCTGTATGAACATACTCACCAGTTATGGTGCCAAATTTTCGTAATCCAGTATCGTGTAATTTATCCTTTACCATCGTTTTATGACTTATACCATCGTGGCGTAAATTGGCTGTAATTGTGCCGCCGCCAAAATTTGTATGCTGGCCCAATATTGAATCGCCGACATAATTAAGATGACTCAAGCAGGTATTATCCATTAATATGGATGCTTTCAATTCCACACCATTACCAATTCGGCAGTTATCTCCTATTGAAAGGGGGCCGCGTAAATAACTGTTCGGGCCAATTTTACAATTTTCACCAATGCTTACGGAACCTTCGATATAGGTACCCGGAAGGATAACGCTGGATTTTCCAAGATGTATGTAAGCGTCATAATAAACGGATTCTTTTATTTCACCCTGTATGTCATTTTCTGTTAGTTCATCCAGCAATTGTTTATTTAAGCTTAGTAATTCCCAGGCATAATTTAATTTTTGAGACTGAAGGCAGTGGTGCTTATTCTTTGGAATCGAATTATTATCATTCACCCAAGCAAGAACTTTTCCATTCTCGTCTACTAGTTTTACAGGTGAATCTATTCCTGTTAAATCATTTGTAGATATATAGCTGTTTTCATATGCATAAAGTTGTAAGTCAGACGGATTAGATTGTGCAGCGATTTGCAGATGCTCAAATAATGTTTTATTGGCAATTTTCAAATCGCGAATTGCTTGTGTACATGTTAATGGAAAAAAATTGTAGTAAGCAGTATCTGCTTTAATAATTTGGAGTTCCATCAGGCCTGATGAGCCTCGCAATAATCATTGAACATTCTATCTGGAAGATATAATAATCTGAAGCTGGCGTAGTTTACGCGCAGGTTTGCAGGCGATATAAACGAGCGTGAAGTGCAGGTGCACGAATCTATTCCTTCCTGACATGACCCACCTCTCAGAACGTGAATTTCCCCTTCATCATCAATTGAGTCTAAGCACCATTCCCAGGTATTTCCGGCTGTATCACAAAGGCCAAATGGGCTGTTGCCGAGAGGGTGAGTTCCAACAATATCTGTTGCCATTCTTTTATTCTTTAAGGAATAACTCGCATGTAAATCTGTTGGCGGGCTGTTTCCCCAGGGATATTTGCGTCCATCTGACCCGCGTGAAGCCGCTTCCCACTCCAGCTCAGTTGGTAAGCTGTAATACTCATTTGTCTTATGACGTAACCAACGAATAAAGAATTTTGAATCCCACCAACTGATGGGTGTGGCTGGGCAATCCGGGTCTGGCGATAGCTTATCCATAAGTTCAAGGTAGCTGGGATTATAATCATAATTTGTCTCATGAATGAATTGTATGAATAAGGAACGGCTTATGGGGTAGCGCGAAATGTAATAAGCAGCATGCACCTGCTCTGGCTCCTTACCTTCGCCATAGGCAATACGCATCTTAGGGACATAGCAATAATCTATCCCTAGTTGATCTTTCTGCGATATTACTTGATTAATTCCATCCATAAAATTTTCCTTTTACCCAATTCCAACACTTACTTATATTAACAGTAATCGCTTAAAATTCAATTATTTCAATACGGGTTTGTAAACAATTTAAAAACTTTAAAATAGTGTTAATATTGAGCTGAAATTAACAAAATTTAGTAAATTTATCATACAAATTTGCAAGTTCAATGCAGAATCTATCCCATTCGCTAATTGATAACAGTTCTATCAATTTATATGCTGAGTCTATAGAATTACTATATAGGTACATGTACAGAAGATGTAATTGCGCCTGTATCAATCACTTGCATCTTTAATCGTATTTTGTCTACCTTCAGTGATGAGGGCGCATATAACATAATAGACATAGTGTGGCTGCAAAATTTTTCATTATCCCTTGTGCAGTAGTATTCCTATTGCGATATTGACCCATTAGGCGAATAAAGAGATAAATTCGTTTAATTAGTCAGGTCAAATAATAATAAAGCCATATAAAATATGATACTAGGTATATTAAGAATAGAACTCGATATTGACTATGCGCAGTCATTAAAGGATAAACGATCTGTTTTAAATCGAATAAAGGATCGCATGAAGAATAAATTTAATGTGAGCATTGCAGAAGTGGGTTCAAACGAGATATGGAATTATGCAGATATTGCAATTGCCCATGTTAGCAATGACCAGCGCTTTAGTAATCAGGTGCTGGATAAGGTAATCGACCACATTGAGAAAATTAAGGATTGCGAAATAGCGGATTATTCAATGGATTTCCAGCGTATGGATTAATTTTGCTTGCTTAATTCAAGCAGGTATTTATCGAAGAATGCATATTTCAACTTCTGCGGGTATTTCCATTGGCACAAGTAATAATTGTGTTTTCTTGTTATATTCAAAATAGTGGGCTTGGCCATTAACCAAAATATCCCGCGGTTCTGTTTCTACATAGGCTAAAAAACTACGCCCTTCTTTTAATGAGAGAGATACGTCTTCAGCCGAAATGCTGAGTGTTTTTATCGCATGTCCGGAATTTAACATTTCCTTGAGCCCAATAGCAGCAAAACCTTTTTCAATCTGAGCCACGGTAAAAATATCCCATCCCTGCTGGTTGAGCCAAGAACTGATCGATTCTTTCAGATTCAACTTTGTTAATGAGCACCTATTATGCGAGTAAATGATATATACGGCAAATTCATTTGAAATATCTGTAGGAGAAATACTGCAATTAAGCAGGTGTTGTTTATCTTGATTTTCATTATACGAACAATTTAATGCTGCAATTACCGAATTGTATTTATTATGGTTTTTAAGCTTTAGGATTTTTTCATCTCGCATAATATCGCTATATATACAATCTGCTGTTGGTACAGCAGGGTTTTCACATCTGCTTGTGGTACCGTCATAATAGACCAGCTGTTTAAGTATTTTTTCATTATGACAATTCGGCTTATCTGAAACATAAACAGGACCTCCGCAAATCGCCCTTGCAGCTGCATGAAATGCCCCGGGCTTTTCAGCGGATTGGAACATATCCCAATCGGTATGGATGATGTCGCCAACAAATAAACTAACCATAGCATTTGTATAGATATGCATGCCATGGCTTGCTGGATTGTCCGGGGAAAAATTGTTTGACGAGCGCATTAGATTACTCTCATTTGACATAAATATACGCTCATTTGAACAGGACATACCATTCATTAATCCACCATTAAAATGCTCTTGAGTTGTTTCTTCTATTGCTTCGATATAGGTTCTTTGCATGAGAATTCGCTCATTGGTATTTTCTGCAAAACCTTCAAGTGTGGACTGGTTGTCGACTTTTACGCCATCAACACCCTGATTCTTGAGGTAACTATGATAATCACTCAAAAATGCTTTTATGTCAGTTGTTTCAATTAACGAGCAGGAATTCTCCTGATTTATATCAGGAACATAGTGTTCGATGCTATCCGAAAACTCACTTAAACGATTACTGCATGAATAGCTATTGCCAAAACTTTCCTGGTCGATCCCGTTCCAATAGCCTTGTATCGCATGCCAAACATAAAATAATTCTAATTCGTAGTCACTCTTCAATGTTTTAATTAATTCGCCAAGGTCAGAAAACTTATCATTTGCTTTAAATGCAGATAAAAGCTGCATATTGCCTTTTTTAATAACGGATAGCCAGCCATTATCCAAAATGAGAAACTTAGGAGGGATTCCTATATCGCGAAATGAGTTCATTCCTTCAATTACTTTTTCATCACTGACATCCGTATAGAATGCATCCCAGGTACACCAGCCAAAATAATTGATCAAATCAGGGACTTTTTTCTCTTTACGGCTTTTTATTCCATAGTATTGGCAAAGTTCCAGACTCGCTTTTTCTATCAATTCGTATGGATCTGTACCTGCATTAATGTAGATAAGCTTTGATTCTATCTCCTCATCACCTGATTTATTCATCAGGAATAATTCCTCTTGACCCTGCGAA
This sequence comes from Lentisphaeria bacterium, assembly GCA_013215875.1. GTDB lineage: Bacteria > Verrucomicrobiota > Lentisphaeria > JABSQK01 > JABSQK01 > JABSQK01. The sequence continues at coordinate 7,817 of JABSQK010000433.1, read as the reverse complement.
GAGAGACATCCCCGAAAATTATCACCTATTAACGGGATGAGAAGGATATGAATATTATGGGCATTTTCAATTAACAGGAATTGGGTTTCAGGAAGAATATCTCGTTCCTCCTGCCCAGTTTTAGGTTCCATCCATCCGGGACTATTTCGATGAAGTGAAATATGATGCTTGACGTTTACGAATGAACCGAGAGAAATTTGTGTAGCAGGCGCTGCTTGTAGGAATGTCGAATCTACTAGATTAAATGCAGGATCTATAGATTCCAGAAAAGTATCACCATTAACAGTGATTGTGTTGTTATTTAAACTGATCATGTAATAAATGGATTAAAGCGTTTTTCATGACCAATGCTTGTTCTTGGTCCATGGCCTGGAAAGACCACTGTATTTTCATCAAGCTTATATAGTATTGTGCGTATTGATTTTGCTAAACTGTCAAAATCACCGCCTGGTAAATCTGTTCTGCCTATACTCTCGTTAAAAAGCGTATCTCCGCAAAAAAGATTTGCCTCTTCCTTAAAGTAAAAGGCTACTTGTCCAGGACTATGACCAGGCGTATGAAAAATTTCAAAAGAGAGCTGGTCCAGCTCTTGGTCTATCTCATGTGACACAGTGGGTTTATTCTCTAGTGCTGGGATATAGGGCGGCATCGCGTTGTCATCACTAGTGTATATAACCATATCTTCCGGGTGTAGAAAGACCGGTATTTGGTATTTGTCGACTATGTCAGGCAGTGCCTGTATATGGTCGAAGTGGGCATGTGTTAAGAGGACATGCTTAGGTAGCAAATTTTCTTTTTCTATGTAGTCAATGATAATTTCTGCTTCGGCACTAGGATCGATAATAAACGCCTCTTGTTTATCATTGTGAATGATATAGCAATTGGTATCGAGAAGACCGAGTGAAAATGTTTGTATGTGCATAGTTTTTAACCAAAAAAAAAGCGCGGACATTAAGTCCGCGCAAGAATTGTAAACTAATTAAATAAAATTAGTTACTATTCCAAGTTCTTTTACCATCTGGTTTAGAACCTTCAACATGTCCATCAACAAATATAGAGTTGATCCACAAGTTTTCTGGATGATTACCAGATGAATCTATTGCCAATGATGTAGTCGTAGCACCAGTGTTATCATCTCTTATACCAGATCCACCATACACGTAATTACTTACGCGTGCTGTAGTCTGAAGATCAGATGCACTAGGGCAACCGAATACTTTAGAATCATTAATGATTTCCAATGTATTCAACGGCTCAAAATTACCATCGGTAATAGTTGTGTTGTTATTTGTAAGAAGGAAGAAACCATTCGCATCTCCTGAATACATTAACAATGCTAGACCGATCTGCTTTAGATTGGCATTACAGTTAACGCGGCGGGCTTTTTCACGTGCTTTACTAAGTACAGGCAGTAACATACCGGCCAGAATGGCGATAATAGCTACAACTACCAGTAGCTCAATAAGGGTAAAACCCTTTTTCTTACTTTTTGACATAATATATCCTTTTGTTTGGGTTAAAGATATACAAGTGATCCTCTCACCTGTAGACTATTTATACGAAACTTTTGCATCCATTTCAAGAGATATTTTGTTTTTTCCCAATTTTATTTTATTATTCATAGGTTTAGTTAGGTTATAGATAGTAGAGACTTTATAGATATGAGAATAGAATACCGTAAGCGCGGGTCAGAAGTGCCTGTAGAAGAAGTTGTTATGACTGGTGGACTGATAAATTGGTCTTACCAGGATGACTCAGATTCGATGATGAAAAAACTCGTTTTTTCATCATCTTTCATCAGTAAATGCGTCGGATTTTACTTTTCTTCGCTATTTTCGCGAGGAATGATCGAAAAAAGCATCAAAAATTTGGGCATTGATTCAGAAGAATTTGAAGCAGATGTGAGCACATTTCGAAATTTTAACGACTTCTTCATTCGGCGCTTAAAACCAGCCTGTAGACCCTTCTCTTCCGACCCGACTATATTTGCATCTCCGGGTGATGGCAGATTGACCATATACCCGGCCACAAAAGGTCAGTCAATACCTGTAAAAGGCTGTAAATTTTCTATAAAAGAACTGCTTGCTGGTAGTACAAACTTTGAGGAATCCGATATTTGTGTGCTTAGGCTGTGCCCGGCAGATTATCATAGATTTCATTTTCCCTGTGATGGGGAAATTACTAAAACAGTTGATTTAGGTGGTATGTATCATTCCGTAAACCCAGTCGCATTGGATACTGGAATCAATGTTTTCTGTCTAAATAAACGAACACTTACATTTATTGATACTGAAAACTTCGGGCAAGTGGCTTTTGTCGAAGTAGGTGCGTTTGCAGTGGGTTCAATTATCCAGACATACGAATCGAAAACAATTAAAAAAATGGATGAAAAAGGCTACTTTAAATTTGGCGGATCAACCATTATATTAGTCACTGAAAAAGGCAAATTAAAATACGATGAGGAACTCATAGAAAACAGTAAAAACGGCTATGAGACCTTAGTCAAAGTCGGCGAACAAATCGCTGTTAAAGGATAAATTATGAAAACTGCTGCTGTAATTTTTGCAAATGGATTTGAGGATATAGAGGCAATTGCAATTGTCGATGTATTACGCCGTGCGGGGATTGAAGTGACGACCTTGGGATTAGGCGCAACAGAAATTACCAGTGCCCATGCAATTACAATAAAAGCGGATCTTGTGCTCTCTGATAGCGCTGCCGAATTTGATATTGTCGTTTTGCCAGGCGGCATGCCGGGCGCTGATAACTTACGAAAGTCGGACTTGGTTTTAGATTTGCTAAAAAAGACCTATAGTTCTGGAAAACATGTTGCGGCAATTTGTGCAGCACCTATGGCTCTAGAAGCTGCAGGACTATTGAACGGTGTCGAAGTAACATGTTATCCCGGCTTTGAAGAAGACGCTTCAAGCGCAACACATACGGGCGTTCGCGTTCAGGTTGATGGTCGTATCATCACCGGAAAAGGTCCTGGAGCAGCGATTGAATTTGCCTTGGCAATTGTACGGGAACTGGGCGACCCGGAGATGGCGAACACATTAAATGAAGGAATGATCGTTGGATAAAAAAACATATTTTATTACTGGTGGAGCAGGTTTTATTGGCTCGCATTTATCAGAACTTTTATTGAAAAATGGTCATCGCGTTTTGGCATTGGACAATTTTTCTACAGGAAGTGAAAAAAATATTGAAGGGTTGATCGATAATGAAAATTATCATTTTGTACGCGCCAGTTTGGATGACGATATTGTTGTCGACCGTATGGCCTCGGAATCAGATATAATTATACATTTGGCAGCAGCAGTAGGTGTGATGCTTATTGTTGAACGTCCTGTGCATACAATTCGCACAAATATCATGGGAACAGAAAAAATCCTAGATGCAGCATTGCGCTACAATTCCCGTGTCTTACTTGCCAGCACATCTGAGGTATATGGCAAAGGCGTTTCCATCCCATTTGCTGAAGAAGACGATGTTCTACTTGGGGCAAGTTCCAAAAACCGCTGGGCCTATGCCGCAACTAAAATGGTAGATGAATTTCTCGGTCTGGCCTACCATCAGGAATACGGATTGGAAGTCGTTCCATTCAGATTATTTAATACTGTAGGTGCAAGACAGACTGGCCAATACGGCATGGTGGTACCGCGTTTTGTTCAGCAGGCTATGAATAATGAAGATATTACTGTATTTGGCACAGGTGATCAAAGCAGGTGTTTTTGCGATGTGAGAGATATTATCCGGGCTTTGTATGATCTTTCATTGCATGCTGATTCTCCGGGTCAGGTATTTAATATTGGCTCACAAAATGAAATAAGTATTACAGGTCTTGCTGAGAAAGTTATTGAAATTACAGGCTCATCTTCCGGCATTAAATACATTCCTTACGACGAAGCCTATGCGCCGGGTTTTGAGGATATGGAGCGTCGGGTACCGGATTTGTCACGTATTAATAAATTAATCGGCTGGGAATCTGAATATTCCATAGACGATATCCTCAATTCCGTACATGATTCCTTGAAATGAGCGATCAAAAAATAGATGAAATACTCGCATGTCCAGCATGCGCAGAACGACCAAAACTAATCAGGAACGATTCTTGCTACACATGTAGTAAATGCAAACGGGAATACCCCATTGCAGAGAACGGAATAGCAAAGTTGCTAGTAGATCCTGAACATGAGTCTTAAGGGCAAAAAAGTTTTAGTTACAGGGGCCGATGGCTTTATCGGCAGTCATCTCACCGAATCACTCGTTGATTTAGGTGCAGATGTTCGAGCGATGGTCGTATATAATTCGCTGGGGTCCTGGGGCTGGCTTGATCATTCATCCTATAAAAATGATATCGATGTATTTGCTGGTGATATACGCGACCACGATTCGGTAATGAAAGCAGTCGACCAGTGCCAGATCGTTTATCATTTGGCAGCCTTAATTGCCATTCCTTATTCCTATCAGGCCCCATCATCATATATCAGCACAAATATAAATGGCACTCTAAATGTATGCCAGGCTGTACGTGCTCATGATGTGGAACGTCTCGTACATACCTCCACAAGTGAAGTCTATGGGACTGCACAAACTGTACCCATCAATGAGTCGCACCCCCTGCAAGGTCAATCGCCTTATTCAGCTTCAAAAATTGGCGCCGATAAAATTGCCGAATCGTTTCATTGCAGTTTTGAATTACCACTGGTTACCGTTCGCCCCTTTAATACCTATGGTCCCAGGCAAAGTGCCCGTGCAGTCATTCCCACCATTATTACCCAGGCTTTGAACAACCCGGTCATCAAACTCGGTGCCTTGTCGCCAACGAGAGATCTCAATTATGTTAAAGATACGGCCGCAGGTTTTATCGCTGCTTCGCTATCCGAAAAGGCAATTGGCGAAGTGGTGAATATTGGTAGTGGCAAGGAAATTTCCATTGGTGATTTGGCCGAACTTATCTTAGATATTATGGGCATTGATAAATCCATCGAATGTGATGCAGAGCGGTTGCGGCCCAAAAATTCCGAAGTGGAACGACTATTAGCAGACAATTCCAAAGCAGCGAAACTTCTGGATTGGAAACCCGAACATACCTTGCGGCAAGGACTCGAAAGCTGCGTTGAGTGGTTTTCAAAGGAAGAAAATCTTGCTCTTTATAAGACCGACCGTTACAACGTCTAAAAAACCTGGATCAGATTTATACACGATATTGTAAAATCTTAATGACGTGATAAATACTGATTAAATATTCAGTAAGGGCGGGGTGCCTAATGGGTAAACATTGAAGCCAATTTTATGAAGATTTGCATGGTCTAAAATATTTCGACCGTCGAATAAAAAGGCAGGCTTTTCCATGGACTCATATATTTTCTTATAATCCAGGTCTTTATACTCATTCCATTCTGTCATTATGAGAATGGCATGAGAACCTGTGGTTGCAGTATATGGATCTTCGCAGTACTCAATGTTTCCGACACAATCTGCAAGATCTTTTTTAGCATAGTCTAATGCTTGTGGATCACTGATCACAATATTTGCTTGTTCATCGAGAAGGCTTTTTGCGACATATATAGCAGGGCTTTCACGTGTATCACCTGTATTGGCTTTAAAAGCAAAACCCAGTAGGGTTATCTGTTTTCCGGCCAGTGTATTAAACATCGACTGAATGATTTTTTCGACAAAACGATTGCGTTGATAATCATTCATCAAGACAACTTGTTCCCAGTATTCAGCAACTTCGGGCAGGCCATAATGTTCACAAAGATAGACCAAATTTAGTATATCTTTTTTGAAACATGAGCCGCCAAAACCAACACTCGCATTTAAAAATTTAGACCCGATCCGACTATCCATACCAACTGCCTTAGCGACATCCTTTACATTTGCTTCGGTTGCCTCACAAAGTGCAGAAATACTGTTTATCGAGCTGATGCGCTGTGCTAGAAATGCATTGGCGACCAATTTGGATAACTCACTGGACCAGACATTACTTGTTATGATTCGATCTGCATCCACCCAGTGGCTGTAAATATCGATCAGTTCCTGGATCGCTTTTTGTCCGCTGTCTGTTTCATTTCCGCCGATTAAGACTCTGTCTGGAGTATTCAAATCTCTTATTGCCGTTCCTTCAGCGAGGAATTCAGGATTTGAAAGTACTTCAAAATGTACATCCGGATTTCCAGCATGGAGGATCCGCTCCATTGCTTTTGCAGTTCGTACAGGAAGGGTACTTTTTTCGACGACGATTTTATTCGCCTTGGAATATTTCTTTATTTCACGAGCAGTGAGTTCCCAGAATTTCAAATCGGCAGATTTTCCAGCCCCTTTGCCATAGGTCTTCGTCGGCGTATTTACACTCACAAAAATAATATCCGCTTCAGCAATTCCCTCAGCCACATTGCCGCTGAAGAAGAGGTTTTTATTCAAATTGGTATTTACCAGCTCTTCAAGACCCGGCTCATATATGGGTGGTTTCCCTGAATTCCATTCTGCGATGCGTTCATCATTTATATCCACTACAAGTACTTTATAGTCCGGACATTTATTTGCTATCATCGCCATCGTGGGTCCGCCGACATAGCCAGCGCCAATACATAAAATTGTTTTCTTAAACATAATTACCTTTTAGACTGAATATAAAACAATAATATACCGTCCAACTAGGGAAAGAGCAATATAAAAACTAAATTGTGATTATATTGCCGGGGTGAGTTGTTTTACAAAAATAAATAAAAAATGAATGAATGCAGCTTCAAATCAGGCAAAAATTCATGTAAAAGGAGAAAAACACATGATATGTATGTTAATATCTGCAAATTTGAGCTGAATCAGGCAATTATTTGCTTTGCATATTATTTCTTGATTATTATGTAAAGTGGGGATAAATTAACCTAAATGGTTAGGAAAATAAAATTTTTTCAATATTTAGCTTAAAACGATAGGAGTAATCCCATGAAGTTTACAATACTTTCACTGATTTTTTGTATGAGTATGCAGGCTGGTGAAATAAAAGGTGCATTTGACATAAAGTTGGGTTCGACTATAAAACCCAAAGCAGGCACGCCGCAGATAAGTTTAATTCGCCTCAAATTCTATACGTTTGTGCCTAAGAAGAAAATGCCCGGTTTTGAAAAATACGCATTAGCAGTAACGCCAAAATCTAAAAAAGTCTGTGCGATAGTTATCATTGCAAATTTAATGAATAATGCTGCAGCTGAAGCCAAGAAATCCGAGATAGCGACTAAATTGGAGAAAAAGTATGGTACCAGAGATGATGCTGGTGACGATTTGTATAATGCCATTATTATTAAAAAGGGAGCCAGGCAAATTTACCTGAGAGTGGTAAAATCTCAACTGCGTATCTACTATAAAGATACAGTTTTAATTCAAGCAGCACTAGATGAAGCACGCCAAATTGAGCGTGATAAGCTCAACGAAGACTGACTAACGTTAGGATTTGCTTCCCTTATAATACATAGGGTTATGTAAATGCCCCCAATTCCTTTGAACAATTAAACCGAATAAGCACAAAACTGCTTAAATATATTTAAAACTCCCTTTTGTAATTCTTATTTTCAATTTGGTATTACAGAGGTATAATGGTCCGTATATTATATACTTCAGGCGCTTATTTTCGAATCTTCATTGTACCTGCAAACTTGGCATAATGCTTGCGAAATAAGACCCTGACTAATGGTAGAAAATCCCAATCTTGGAGGGAATGATGTTTCGTAAATTTATAAGTATTTGTCTGTTTTTTCAGATATGTCTCTGTGCAATTGCACAGGATGATGGAATCAATGATTTAGGGGTGG
>JABSQK010000432.1 GCA_013215875.1 Lentisphaeria bacterium | reverse complement strand
TACACCTTTTTCATCAGCCGCATGATAAGCAATTCCTTTTCCACGACTTTGCTTGGCAGCAGCAGACTCGCGAGCACAGGCATCAATGTCAAGGAAAGTATCATAGAACCCGCCAGAGCAAATATGATTGTTAAGGCCATGGGTTGAAAGAGTTTTCCCTCCACTCCCTCTAGGGTTAAAATAGGTAAGTACACAATCATGATAATCAACTCACCAAACATGGTTGGTTTGCGCACCTCTATAGCCGCATCCCGTACGATCTCCAGTCGCGAGCGCCCGTCTTTATTTTCAGACAGCCGCGATGCAGCATTTTCCACCATGATCACCGAACTGTCGACGACAAGGCCAAAATCAATCGCCCCCAAACTCATTAAGCTTCCGGCAATTCCCGCTTGTAACATACCGCTAAAGGCACAGAGCATCGACAAGGGAATCGCCAATGCCACAATCAACCCAGCACGAAGACTACCCAAAAAGATAAACAGAATAGCAATCACCAGTAAGGCCCCCTCAAGAAGATTATTCTTCACCGTGGCAATCACTTGATCAACCAGATCCGTCCGATCATAGACCACACTCACAGTTATACCATCTGGTAGCGACTTCGCTGCCTTATTAAGCTTTTCGCGCAAACGTACTGTAACATCTGCAGAATTTTCACCCATGAGCATAAAGCCCAGACCCAGTACAGTTTCACCTTTACCATTGGCAGTAACAGCCGCACGGCGTATCTCATGACCAATGACGACTTCTGCAATATCGCGAATGCGAATAAATACCCCATCCTCACTGCGCAAAAAGATATTCTTTATATCCTCAATAGATGTCACGCGCCCCACTCCGTGAATGAGGTACGCCTCCCCTTCCCTGGCAGGCATTGTTCCACCACCGGCATTCCGGTTATTACTGTTTAAAGCCTCAGCTACATCCGCAAAACTCAAGCTGTATTTTGCCAGTAAATCCAGGTCTATCAGCACATGATACTGCTTTTTAAATCCACCCCAGGTATTGACCTCAGCCACACCAGGCACAGTTCTAAGCTGCGGCTTCAATATCCAATTATTCGCAGTGGTGACACCCGTTAAACTATGCCGTTCATCACCTTCCACCAGATAATGAAAGACCTCGCCCAATCCAGTCGCCACCGGTCCCAGTGCTGGTTTTGGTAAACCAGCAGGAAGATCCACCGTCTGCAGGCGTTCCATTATAAGTTGCCGTGCAAAGTATATATCCGTGCCATCCTCAAAAACAATCAATACCTGAGAAAGACCAAACTTGGAAATAGAGCGCGATTGTTTTAAGCCAGGCAAACCACTGACCGATTGTTCGATCGGAAATGTAATTTGCTGCTCAATTTCTGTGGGGCTCAAGGAATTTGCCACAGTATTTACCACCACCTGTACTGGCGTGGTATCAGGGAATGCATCAATGGGCAGTTTCTTTAATGAAACAAGCCCCACTGCACACATAAGCACTGTCAAAAAAATCACCAGAAAGCGATTATTCAAAGAGAATTCTATAATCTTATTCAGCATTTAACGATCCTCAGTCCGTACAGCCAGCACCAATGCTGCTTTTAAGAATTTCTGTCTTCAGCAAGAAAGAACCTCGTGTCACCAACTGTTCCCCCTCAAGCAACCCCGCCTGCACCACATAGAAATCCTTAGCTTCATACCCCAGCTTCACTTTGCGCGGGGCAAAAAGATCGTCCGCCATTTTTACAAATACCACATGACAACAGCCCTCCCACTGCAAAGCAGTCTTAGGAATAATCAATGCATCGTCATTTCGGTGTATATAAATACGCACCTTGCCATAGGTATTTTTACGCAGCAATTCCTTGAAGGAATCCACCACTGCCATAGCAGAAATCATACGGGTTTTATCTTCCACCTCAGAACCAAGCCAGGAAATCTTACCGGTAAACTTCTGAGCATATCCACCGCGTGTCGTGAATTCAATCCCCTGCCCGACCTTAATCAAACCCACATCATCTTGCCGCAGATCTATCTTTACCCACATCTTGTTCAAGTTACACACTGTCGCCAAAGACGCACCTGGTTTAATAATTTCACCCGGAACAATTGATTTGGAAATTACCGTACCAGCCTGTGGTGATTCTATTACGTAGAGCCCTGTACTCGTCGAGGACTTCGGCGCTTTCACATCACCAATTTTTCCGAGCAACATATCCACCTTCCCCTGCTGGATCACCAGAGACTTATGCATAGTGAGATGAATTTTTTCTAAAAGCGCACCAAAACCGGAAAATGCAGAGATGTGATTTTTCTGTGCCTCAAGAAAACTTGTCTCCAGACCCAAACCCTCTTTTTTGAGTTTTTTCTGATATGTAAAAGCCTTTTCCGTAGATTGCATCTCGCTTATCGATTTGAGTAATTCCGCTTTAGCTTCTCCTACTTTTAGCGCAGAGACCATTTTTGAAGCTTCAGTCGCATTGAGCGATTTGTTCTCGAGGATTTTCAGCAGCTCCTGGGTATCCTTGGACAAAGTCTTTACTAAAGCAAGTAAGTCTCTCTCCGTCTTCAAACGACTTCTCAGTTCTCCAAGAGCAGGCGAATCAATCACCATTAACACAGCCCCCTTCTTCACCACCTGCCCCAGCTTAACAGAGACACCCTTTACCGTTCCACCAAATCGCGACGAAATTTTTGCCAGCTCATCGTTATTATAGATTACCTCAGCATTGCACTTTAGAGTTTCTGTCAATGCACGCTTACGGACCAGTTCATAACGCAAGCCAATTGTTGATGCCATTTTTTTGGAACTCAACTTTAAGCGTAAGAGATGGGTTCCACAAAAAGCCCCCGCCGGTAAATCCTTTTCGAGACTGATATCAATCGCCCGCTTTTGCTGCAAGAGATCCGTCTTCACTGTGGAGACCTGCAAGCGCTTATTCACGATCGCCTGTAAGTCACCCTGACATTTAAAACATTGCGATTCCGGCACATCGTGTCCACCACACCAGTCATTCATTTTCTTAAATTTTGCCTCCGTACCCGGGTTACATTTGAAACAGTCTTTTTTGCCAAACCCATGCTCACACCACTGCCCCGCCTTCGCTGTACTTGCTTCTGCATTTTTTTGCTTTAGCGCTAATTCAGGGTGACAAAGCGTACAAACCGAGTCACGGGTATTATGATCCTGACACCAATCTGATTTTAATGAAAAGGTCCGGTTCGGGTCACAGCTGGTACATTGGCTTTCCGGCACCCCATGGTCTGAACACCAGTCGATAAATTGTTTTTGATTCTTCGCC
>JABSQK010000431.1 GCA_013215875.1 Lentisphaeria bacterium | reverse complement strand
GGCCGATATGCATGGCCGGAATTTTTCAATAGCTTGCAATTGGCTAAACCTATCGATGTATGGCTGATTTCAATTGAAGCTCTTGAAAAAGCGCCAGATACAACAGAGAAAGAAGTCGAAATGGGACAAAAAGCTGGTAATAGGGGTGGAGCTAGAGGTGGAATGGGATTAGGATGGGGTAAACAAGCAAAATCCGTCGAATCTAAAGCAGCAGAAGTACAATGGTTTATATTGACAGGTCATTGTGTTGGTATTCCGAAACGGAAAATATTTACCCAGGCTCAGATCTCGAAATTTAAGTCACTACAATTTACCATGAAAGCAAAACCTGGGAAAAAATCTGACAAAAAAACCGAAGACCTAGACCCAACAGTATTCATGAAAACAAACGAGATGACACGGGATATACAATTGCCGACTATATTTGAATCCAGTCTTCGATTCCTGCCAATGGTATCCTCAGATGAGAATGAGACCCGATTAACTAAATATAGATTTAAACCACGCAGGGGCGAAGTCGACAATATTTCCGATTTTGAAATACAATTAAAATTAGTAAAACCTATTAAACTAAAGCGCTGATTGCCATGGTCATTTTAAAAAAATATATAAAATATGTAATAATTGGGGGAGTAACCCTGCTTTTATCCGTTGTTTTGGCCCTCACATTGTCATCAATGTCTAAGCGCGTCAATAGGGCAAACGACGATTTGAAAAAATCCCAAGAGGAATATGAACAAATTGTCAAATTTCCATTCCCTTTAGATCAGTCGGGTAAGGCCAAAGATAAATCCGAAAAAGCCTTAGTAGAACTAAAATCGTTTTTACTCAAATTTGAGAAAAGATATAAGACAATCGATGTAGAGGGTGAAGAGATCAAGAATTGGGTCAAGTGCTCAATTTATATGCAGGAACGATGCGAAAGTCTCAACGAACGTCTTAAAAGTCGTGGGATAAATGTAAATGAAAGTGTAGAATTTTACACATTTGCTGCTTTTATGGATGGCAGTAGCAGCCCTCAACCAACAAAGATTGATGATATCATCAAACATTTATTTGTCATGGAAGAGATAACAAAGGTCATTTCTAAATCTCAAATAAAAAATCTAATTAGCATAACTCGTACAAAAGAGGATGATTTAACATTTACCGAAAAGAAACCTGTTTTCAGGCATTATGAATATAAACTACAGGTATCCGGCGATGTTGAATCTATACGCCAGTTTTTGAACAACCTGCAAAATGCAGACTTTTTATTTGTTGTACGAAATTTGTCAATGAACACAGAGGCGGCATCTCCGACCGCCGCTCCCGCTAAAAAAACCGGACCTGGAGCAAAAAAAGCTCCAAAACAAAGAAATCTAGTGCCCGGAACACGAAAGACCAATCGCATTGTTTATAGGGATTTACGAAAAGTTACATTAGACCTAACCTTCGACTACATAGAGGTTTACAGCTTTAAAGATTTCATAGAATCAAAAAAAGAAACAGATAAAAGATTATACAGAAATGTAAAATTGCAGTAATTTGAAAAAAATACTGAAAATCTGGTTGACTGTAGTGACATATACATCTAATATACAAACGAAAATGATTGAATTTAACGGAGAAGACCATGACGAATTCTAGAATATATCATCGCATATTTGCGTACATACTAATATTGGCACTGGCATTGCCGTCTATCGCACAAGATGGAGACGACCAGGCAAGTGATACAAAGGAAGGGTACCCGGATAAAACGCCAGAGCAAATAGTCGAAATGCAAAATATAATCAGGGCCAGACTTCTTGTACAAGCCGAAGATTTGGTGAAGGAAGGTAAAGAACTTTTCTTTAAGAAAAAATATCCTGAGTCAATACAAAAATTTGTATTGTCCGAAAAGCAATTAAGAGCGATTGGTACAAACGTTGTTGCGACAAAAAATCTGGTAGATGTGCGTGAGTATCTTAAACAAGCGTATATGGCTTATGCGAATAGACTGTTAAAAGATGCCAAAGAACTTTTGGATGAAGGCAAAGGTGAAATTGAAAAATATGATCAAGCAAAGGTCATGTTACTGCGGGCATTGGAGTATGATCCTAAATTGTCACCTATTATAAATCAATGGATTAAAAGGATTGAAGCTGAAAAAATTCGTGCTGATTTCCAGAACCAAACCCACGCACCGAATGTTGACCCTGAATTTAATACGCGTAAACGTAAAGTTCACATACTGCTGGAACGCGGCAAGGTTTTCTTTAGAAACGAACAATACATGAGAGCACGAGATGAATTTGAAAAAGTTCTCATGATTGAGCCGGGTAATGAAGCATCAATTGGAAACCTTAAATTTGTCTACATAGAACTACGCAGAATTGCCCGTGACCGTCGTAAGCAAATGATCTCTAAGTATATGGCAGAAGTAGAATGGAAGTGGGCTGAACCACTACCTGTGCAAGACCGTGGACCCGAGGGTGGTCCTAAAGGGGCGAAACTTGACTCCAGTCCAATTCACAGAAAACTTAAAGAGATTATCATTCCTAAAATATCCTTTGAAGATGCTTCAATTGAAACAGTTATAAAGTTTTTGAAAGAACGCAGTCGCACAAGAGATATGGTGGATGGTACAGGTGTCAACATCATACTCTATCGTAAACCAAAAATTTCAGCAAGAGCTTCACGGACTATAGAAGAGGATGGTGGAGATGAGGAATTTGAAGACTTTGATGAAGATGTAGAAGACGAAGATGGTGAAGAAGATGAAATAATGGACGAAGACGATGATGACGATATTCCACCTATAACATTGGACTTCGACAATATTCCACTTGGAGAAGCCATACGCTATATATGCACAGGTGCCGGGTTAAATTGGAAAGTTGAAGAACAAGCTGTGGTTATTGCACATCCAGATTTTACCATAGATGTATTAGAAACACGTTTCTATGCGGTGGATCCTTCAATGTTTACTGGTAACAATGATGATGAAGATGATGAAGGTGGTGCTGACTATAAGGCATTTTTCGAAGAAAAAGGTGTCGCATTTCCAATTAGCAAAGATGGCGATCCTGCAACTGTTTCTTATGACCAAAGAACCAGTAAACTGATTGTTCGTAACACATCTGAGAATTTACGTAATATTGAGCAAATCCTTAAAGAACTCGTGAAGCGTCCTCACCAGGTGACAATTGAAACCAAATTTGTCGAAATTGAACAACGCGTAATAGAAGAGACAAGTTTCAAATGGACATTCCTTGGAGATCGTTCTGTTTTAACTAACGGAGATGGTACTGGTAAAGCACCGGCAACAGTTGGTAATAACTTCTATATTATTCCCGACGGAGATACGTTCAACGGATCTCCTGGTCAGATACATGGTCTGTCTTCTATGATTCGCTCAGCGCAGGATTTTAATGTAGTTGAAGGTATAGCAGGCGTAAATCCAACACTGGGTATTACATCAGTTCTTGGTGAGACCGTTTTCAATACGATGGCATATCTGGTTGACCAAAAAGACAACCTGGATTTATTATCTGCTCCGAAAGTTACAGTTTTGAGCGGTTCGGAAGCCTATGTTTCTATGACAGAAGATAGAGTGTTTCCAGAAAGCTTTGAACCCGCGGAATTTGATGTTGACGATGCGGGTATTGTAGGGGAATTCACCCCGGCTTCTCCTGAATTTGGTGAAGCAAGATCTGACTTGGGTATCACATTCACGGTAACACCAACAGTACAAGCTGATGAAATATCAATCCATTTGGACTTGGCTCCGAAAGTGGTGGTATTTACCGGCTTTGACTCCACGTATAATGAACCAACTGTAATTGGCGGTAACAGTTACGCAAATAATTTCAGCACACCGAGATTTGAAACAAGAGAAGTGCGGACATCGGTAACAATCTGGGATGGAGAAACTGTTGTCCTGGGTGGTACTATTAAGCACTCTATTATTACAACTCGTGATAAAATCCCGTACGTTGCAGATCTTCCATTAATAGGAAAATTATTTAGAGGAAATACGGAACGTTCGCAGAAGCGAAATTTATTAATGTTTGTTAATGCTCGGATTATTGATCCATCTGGAATGCCCAGACGGTCTCATGAAGTTCGAGGTTTACCCGATTTTAGAAGATAGGAGATTATGATAATGATAAAAATATATAAATATTTACTATTGAGTGGCCTGGCATTCTTGTCGATAAGCCTAACAGCCCAAGATGAAGATAAACCTAAAGGTGAAGATAAAGAGAGCAAAGAATCTGTATATCCGGATAAAACTCCGGAGCAAATTGTTGAATTACAATTAATAATTAGACAGAGGTTAATGTTACAATCAGAAGACCTGGTTGATTCAGGTAAAAAGCTTTTCTATAAAGGTAAATATCCAGAAACAATTCAACAGTTTGTGAAAGCAGAGCGTATCCTCAAGTCTGTTGGCGATCATAAAAGAGCCAAAGAATTACTTGTTGACGTACAGGAATACTTAAAGCAAACATATATGGCATATGCACATCAACTTATTAAAGAAGCAGAAGAACAGCGCAAGTCTGGAAAATTTAAGACTGCGGAAAAGTACTTGAATGATGCATTGTCATATGACCCTGCTTTAGGACCCATTGTAAAACTTTGGTTAAAAAATATTGAAGTTGAGAGACTAAAAGTGGAAATGTTGAATGAAACAGATCCTGAAATAGTTGACCCTGAATATGGCAAACGTAAATTAGATATTCAAATATTAATTGAACGCGGAAAAGTTTTTTATCAAAATAGAAGGTATATGCGTGCACGTGATGAATTTGAGAAAATACTCATCATGGAGCCAGGCAATGAAACATCAATTCGCTACCTGAGCTTTATTTATAAAGATCTTAGAGAAATTGGTCGTGAACGCCGTAGCCAAAATCAAGATGTATATATGGCAGAGGTAGAGTGGAAATGGATTGACCCTGTTCCTGTTCAGGATCGCGACACCGACCCAAACAATGATCCGGGAGATACGATTGATAAAGATAAAAAGGGTACAATTTATGAAAAGCTGAAAAAAATAATTATACCAAAAATATCATTTGAAGATGCTTCAATTGATACAGTTGTTCGTTTTTTGAAAGAAAGAAGTCGTGAGCTGGATTTCATTGATGGAACTGGTGTAAATATTATTCTTTACAAGAGACCAAAATCTGCAAAAGCTGCAAAAGCTGATGACGGTGATGACGGTGAAGATGATTTTGAAGATTTTGAAGGTGATGAAGATGAAGATGAAGATGAAGATGAAGATGAAGATGAAGATGAAGATGATGAAATAATTGAAGAAGAAGATGATGGAATTCCACCTATCACACTTGATTTTGATAATATACCTCTCGGTGAAGCCATACGTTATGTGTGTGTTGGTTCTGGGTTGAATTGGAAAATTGAGGAACAAGCAGTCATTATCGCCCATCCTGAATTCGCTTTTGAGGACATGGAAACACGTTTTTATGCCGTAGATCCAGCCTTATTTGACGGACAAAATGATGATGAAGAGGACGAAGACGGAGTCGATTATCAAGGATTCTTTGAAGTCAAAGGTATTTTATTCCCAGTTAAAGAAGATGATAGAGCGACTGTATCCTACGATAGAAGAACGAGTAAATTAATTGTTCGAAATACAGCAGAAAACCTAAGAAAAATCGAACAAATACTTAAAGAACTTTTAGGTAAACCGCAACAGGTGACAGTTGAATCCAAATTTGTTGAAATAGAACAAAAAGTATTGGATGAGCTAAGTTTTAAGTGGACCTTTTTAGGTGACCGTACGGTTATGAAGACAAACGGTGCTAGTCAAGGAAATATCGAAATGGATCGTTTTTCATTGATACCTGACAATAATACACACTTGGGTCAGCCCAATACGTTTGATTCTCACAGCTTGAATACTGGTGTAAGATCTATGGCAGAAATTGGAAATGCTTCTGGAGAAGCATTTGCCAGTAGTCCTGTACTGAGCGTTACAAGTGTTTTGGGTGAAGCGGTTTTCAACACGCTGGTTTACATGTTTGACCAAAAAACAAATGTGGACTTATTATCGGCTCCAAAAGTAACAGTTGCCAGTGGTAATGAGGCATTTATCTCAATGATTGAAGAACGCCAATTTGCTGAGGATTTCGAAGAAGCCGAATTGATCTTTGATGGAACTGGAGCATTGTGGGGCTTTATCCCTGCAGGTCCGAATTTCGCAGAAGCGAAGTCTGACTTGGGTATTACATTCACTGTAACTCCAACAGTACAAGCTGACGAGATTTCAATACAACTTGAACTGGCACCTAAAGTTGTCACATTTACTGGTTATGATACGTCCTATAATGTCACGGAAGCATTTGGCGGAGTACGACGTTATGAAACGCCTAAATTTGAAAACCGCGAAATTCGTACAGTAGTAACTGTATGGGATGGTGAAACAATCGTTCTTGGTGGTACAATTCGCCACGATATTTCATCTGTGTCTGACAAGGTGCCATACATAAGCGATTTACCAATCATTGGTCGCCTGTTCAAAACGAGTGGTGAAGGCTCAAGAAAGCGAAATCTTCTTATCTTTGTTACAGCGCGTATAATTGATCCATCTGGATTGCCCAGAAGATCTCATGAAGTTCGTGGATTACCTGATTTCAGACGGTAATACTTAATAAATTTGAAAAGCCTCAATTTATTAAAATTGAGGCTTTTTTATTTTAAATTGTTTTACAGGTTTAATTGATAGCAACATTGACTCACTATTTACCAATTTGAACGAATCAGATCTTTAGAGTAACATCACTAAAAGGTAGAGCGATATTATCCTAGCTCTCTGCTAAGTATAATTCGACTATATAAAAGTGTTATCAGTAATGAAAACTACCATTACTAACCCATAGTCCTATAGTGGGTGCTTTGTTTTAAGTCAATGGGATGGAATGCACTATCATTAAACAGGTAATTAGGAGCTTTGCTAGCGAAATTATCTGATATATGCAAAAAGGCCCGTTTGCACCTATGAAATGGTCCTGGTGGGCAGTGATTGTCTGTTATAGTATCTCTAATACCTGTTCTGCATGCTCAGATGTATTGACCTTGGATATTATATCAATAATTGTCTGATTTTCATCGATGATATATGTCGTACGGATAAGCCCCATATATTTCTTACCATAATTCATTTTTTCTCCCCATACTTGATAAGCCTCAATACATTTTTTATCGGGATCTGAGAGAAGGTCAAATGGAAGATCGAATTTATCGGTGAATTTTTTATGAGATTTGACATCATCTGGACTAACGCCAATTACCACGGTGTTTTTTCCGTTTATATCACTGATGCCGTCGCGAAGCGAACATGCCTCTTTAGTGCAACCAGGGGTATTATCTTTTGGATAAAAAAATAGAATAACTTTTTTTCCTTTATAATCCTCAAGTGAGATCGTATCACCATTTTGGTTTTGACCGGTGAAAGAAGGGGCCATATCTCCGATAGCTAATTCAGGCATTTTTTTCTCCTATTTTTGCAAGTAATTGATCCATCTCAAGACAACGATTTGTCCATTGATAAACAGTGGTTCTCTTAATTAAAGAGGATTTTATTTCATTATATATAGCATCATCTCTTAGTAATGATATAAGCTTTATTAGAGTATCGGCAAAAGATTCTTCCTCTAAATTCTTTTTGTGATAAAACAAACAATCATAATCGGTTCCAACGACTTCGGGATATGATAGCCGGTGCGGAAGAATGGGTATAGCGCCAGAATTAATGGCTTCGACAATTGCAATCCCAAAAAATTCATGATTTGCTGTTGAAGCGATGATATCTGTAGAATTGAGAATATCAAAATAATCGGACTGGGCTTCCTGATAGCCAAAATTAAGAATCTGGTTTTTGAATATCGATTTTGCATCATCAAAGCATTCCGGGTAATTTCGGGGCAATTCCCCAATGATATTGAGCTTAAAGTCGTAACCTTTGTCCTGCACAATTTTTAATCCATTAAAAAACACAGTTGGATTTTTATCATATTCCCAGCGTGAAGCCCAGGTGATAACAGGTATTTCATTAAACGTCCTGTTTGTCTGCTCATTGAGGGGGACAATTCCGGGGTATTGTACACTGGATTTTTTCCTTAAGGCATCCACCATATGGTCTGGCTGATTGTCCGGCATGCCCTTAAGCCACTTCGTAAGCTCAGTATAAAAACAGGTCATATGATACTTGGAATTAAACCATACATGATCGGCAGCTAGACATGAGCTAAAGTTTTTCATGATGAGCTGACTGGTATGTTTTTCATGTTTTGAACTTGGGTAGATTAATTGATTTTCATGAAAATAAACGATAATCGGGGTGTCTTGTAAAGATGCAGGTAAGAGTGCTTTCAGTTCGGCAGCATTCATCATATCGGTACAAAATATAATATCCCAATCCTCTGCCTCTAGGTTTTTTATCTGTTCGGAAAAGCTGATAGCTGCATGCGACATTCGCCAGCGCCAAAATTTCCCTTCCAGTGTAAGCAGAGTCCACTCATGTATACTATGGCGTATAAGGCCATCAATAAAGGCCTTGTGTGACCCACTGTGAAATGCGTTCAAAGCTAGTATTTTCATATGAGCTTCCTTAGGGTTTGCGGCAAATCTGTATCATTGAATTCAAAACCATATTTACTTAACTTTTCCGCTTTACACGGTGTTGAGCATAGAAGTAATTCATCTGTCATTTCTTTTCCAAAAATTAAATTTAGAATGAGTGCCGGCATTTTTAATAGAGCAGGGCGCTTCAGCACTTTTGCCAGAACATCTGTAAATTCAGAGTTGGGTAGCGAGTGAGATACACAGTTAACTGGACCGGAAATTTCGGTATTACTGATGACAAATTTTATTATGGAGATGGAATCGTTGATACTTATCCATGGCATATGCTGTTTCCCGCTAGAGAGTTTTGCACCCAGACCGAAACGAAAGGGTGGGAGCATTTTCGCCAAGGCACCGCCATGGGCTGATAGTACCAAACCAAATCGTAAAATTACAACACGGGAATTCGAATTGGAAAATTGCATTGAACTCGCTTCCCATTTTTTGCATAGCCCTGCTAAAAAGCCATTTCCAGGGGCTGATGTTTCTGTACAGCTAGTCTCCCTGTTACCATAAATTCCTGTAGCGGATGCCGCAATATAGAGACCGGGTGGAAATTCTTTAAAATGTTTGTGTAGCAGGTCAGTTGAATCTATACGACTGCGGTATAAGAGATCCTTTATTTTTTCTGACCAGCGCTTATTCGCGATATTATAGCCTGAAAAATTACAGATGATATCAAATTTTTGAGCGTCGATTTCGATACACTTTTTAAGTGGATCCCAATAGTAGTTTTTCCCTTCAGATTGCCTGGAATGGCTGAGGGTATAAATGTCATACTCACTACCAAGGCTTTTGAGTAATTCAGATGCAATCAGGCCTGTACGACCAATAACAAGAATTTTTTTAGTTGAGTTTTGGGTCATTAGGAAACGTTGAAAGAAGTTTATATTTCGTACCCATAGATTGAATAATTGATTTCCAGTGATCATCCTTATACTCAAAGATTTCTTTTTTTGATGCTTTTTTAATATACCAGGAATCGAGTTTTAATTCATTTGCCAATTGCTTTTCGCCCCATCCTGAATAGCCAACAAAAAACCGGCAATCATTCACTGAAACCTGACCCTCATCTAAAGCATTAATAATTTTTTCGATATGACCACCCCAATTGACACCTGTGACGATTTTTTTCCCTCCATAGGACTTCGTGTCCAGGCAGTGAAGTATATGAATTGTATTTTCCTGCACAGGACCACCGCAGTAGAGAGGAATTTCAATATTTATCTCATTCTTCCAAAATTCATTTAAGTATACGTCCAACTGTCTGTTGATGATCAATCCAAAACTACCTTCATCGTTATGTTCACACATAAGAATGACTGATTTTTGAAAATAACTATCCAGCAGATTTGCCGATGCCAGAAGAAAATGTCCAGACGATGCTTGCATATATTTATCCTTATTAATACCCTGTACAGTATCAATGATAGTATATGAAGTCAAATAAAAAAAAGGAGGTGGCTACTCGCACACCTCCCGTACCGGTGGATGACATTTTTTAACCCAGAAGTTCGATTGCCATGTTGGGTAATTGATTTGCCTGGGATAACATGGTATTTCCGATTTCTGATAAAACTTGCATTCGACTCAGCTCTGTAGATTCTCTGGCGATATCTATGTCTCTAATCTTGCTTTCAGCGGTTCGTAAATTATCTTCGCTGGATAATAGACCTGAACGAGTTTGGTGCAGACGAACTTGTTCTGCCCCCAGTTGAGAACGACTATTTGCTACAAATGATATGGCTTTCTGGAGTTTTCCTATTACCTCAGTACTCCGTATACTCAATTTTGAATTATCGATCATACTGGCCCATTCAACAGCATTGTGATTCGAGCCCGTAACAGTACCATTGGTCGAATAAGTGTATGTAGATACTGTCCCTATAGAGGACGTGTTTGAAATTTGTAAATCAGGCAGGGTTAATTGAATTGTCTGTTGATAACCGGGGCCAATCTGTACTGTTATAGTCCCGCTTCCGACTTGCCCACTTCCAATGTCCTGGCCATTTCCACCACGGAATAAATACAATCCATTAAACTTTCCTGCCGATGTCGCATTCGAGGTAATCCGGGTAATTTCGTTTTGCAGAGCAGTAAACTCAGTCTGTATGGTCAAAACATCGCCAGGTGATTTTGTTCCATCGTTTGCTTCCACAGCAAGTTCATGCAGGCGCCCGAGCATATCACTGGTTTTTTGTAACCATGCATCAGCAGTCTGCATCATGGATATACTCAGGTCAAGATTTCCACGAGACATAGCAGTACTGCGTATCTGACTTCGCATGCGCTCACTGATGCCTACAGCAGAAGCATCATCTTCAACATCCAACGTACCATTTGAGAGGCGAGACATAGACTCTTTCATGTATGTCACGCTGCGATTGAGACTCTTAAATACATTAAATGCAGTGGCGTTATTATTTATCTGTAATGTCATACGACATTTAAAAGCAATTAGAATGCCAGCACAGTGCAGTTTCGCATAATTGAGGCTGAAAAGAGCATAATAGCTCTCTTATCGTAGCATCTGAAGAAAATTTAACGGAAATTATTGCCGTTATTATTTAATTAAGCCACTTTCTTTGAAATATTTTTCCGCTCCCGGATGTAAAGGAGCAGTAATTCCTTCCAGCATCGATTCTTTTGTTAAGGTCGCATACGCTGGATGACTTTTTTTGAAACTGTCAAAGTTCTCAAACACAGTTTTAGTCAATAAATAAACGAGCTCTTCAGGCACATCTTCAGTGGTCATCAGTGTCGCTTTCACGGCGATACTTTCAATGTCTGTTTCATTTACCAGTTTGGGATATTGAGATTTTAAGATTGTTGACTTTGTAAACCAGGGATTTTTCTTGATATAGTCTTCGAGGCCTGTCAGTTCAACAATCCGTATTTTATGTTTGCCTGCAGTGGTTTCCGAAAGACTGCTATTGGGATGTCCTACTGTAAAGAAATAGGCATCTATTTTCCCATCCTGAAGACTACTTGGTGATTCACCAGCGCTCAGTCCTTCAGCAGTTAAATCTTTTTTATAGTCAATGCCAATAAATTTTAAAAGGCTTTTTGCATTTTCCCGCTGGCCACTTTTAGGTGCTCCGATATTTACTTTTTTACCCTTAAGGTCGGCAAGCTTTTTTATTCCGGCATCATCCCTGCTTACGAGAGTTACAACTTCTGGATATATTGCAAATACACTGCGTAGTTTGGATTGCGGTTTTCCATCCCATTTGCCTTCGCCCTTGTATGCCTGGTAATGTATGTCTGATTGAACGATGCCAAATTGTATGTCGTTGGAAAGTAATTTCTGTACATTGTCAACACTACCTGCCATCGTCTTTGCAGTTAAATTAAATTTGCTTTTCTTGCTGTTCACCATTTCAGATAGCTTCATGCCCGTGGGATAATATACCCCGGTTTGCGATCCTGTTCCGATAGAGATGTGGACAACTTTCTCAGCTGTTGGTTTAGCTGTCTTTGTACTCCCCTCTGTTCCTGTCTCTGTTGGAGTCTCTTCTTTTTTGCAGGAATTAATGAGCAGAAGGCTCAGAGTTAATATTAAGGCTTTTTTCATGAGATATATTTTCCTATTATGGGTTTCAGTTTATTTTTAATTTCGTCCGGTACAATATCAGCAGATGTAACAATTGCCACCTGCAATGCAGTCGGGCATACTGTACAGCTATTTTGATTTTCCAAACATTTAATTGTTTCAATTATTAAGTCTTTAGCCAGGCTGGCATTTTGCATCAAAGTTTGGATAACCATTTCGACTGTAACAGCTTCATGGTTCGGATGCCAGCAGTCATAATCGGTAACCATTGCCACAGTTTGATAACATATTTCAGCTTCACGGGCTAACTTTGCTTCTGCTAGGTTTGTCATTCCGATAACATCCATTCCCCAGGATTTATATAATTGCGATTCTGCGCGTGTTGAAAAGGCAGGTCCCTCCATATTGATATAAGTTCCACCATCATGTAGACTGACATTGTTTGCATTAGATACAGTCAATACCGTTTGAGCAGCCTGGTATATGATGGCCTTCAAATTGAGGCAGGTGGGTTGAGCAAATGAAATATGTCCGGTAATTCCTTCGCCAAAAAATGTATGATCCAAGCCGCGTTTTGTACGATCGACAAACTGATCTACCAAGACAATATCTCCGGGTTTGAGTTCATCTTTAAAGCTGCCTACCGCAGAGATACTGATTATGATTTCGGCACCAAGCTCTTTTAACGCATAGATATTTGCTTTATGGTTTAATTCTCCGGGAAGTATTTTGTGGCCGCGCGCATGACGGGCGAGAAAAAGTACCTCTGTGCCGCCTATTTTTCCTGTTATGATACTGTCTGAGGGCTGGCCAAAAGGAGTGGAGCATGTCTCTTCACTTATCTCTTCTAATCCATCAATCTCGTATAAACCACTACCCCCAATTATGGCTACTTTCATTAACTAGTCCCAAATGTCGTCTTGCTCTTTTTTCTTTTTCTTTGGCTTTGCCTTTGGTTTTTCCTCTTCATCATCACCCCAGCCATCATCACCACCAGCCTCATCTCCCTCGGCTTCATCATTTTCCCAGCCCTCTTCTTCTTTGTCGACTTCTTCCTCTTCCTCTTCATCATCTTCTGGGCCAAACAGATCTTCATCCATTTTAGACGTTTTTCGATTTAAATCATTCATCTCGCTTATGAATTCATCTGTATTCAAGGCATTTTCGATCGCGTCAAGTTCATAGAGTTTTTGGGCTTCTTCAGGTGTAAACCATTCATTTTTATATTGTCTGAAACCTTCATTGTAAAAGTGTTTGTAGGATAATGATTTGCGAAGTTTCTGGGTGATTTGTCCTCTTTTCTCTTTGTTTAATTTTTGAAAATAGCTGAATTTTGCTACCCATTCTCCATATATTTTAATATAGCCATTCTTTAGAAAGATATTGTGTTCGGTTATTTTGAAGCGTGCTTCAATTAATGCTTTTCTGCGCTTTTCTATTTCAGCAGAATAATTTTGACGAAACTTTTTCAAAAGTATCTCCAGTTTCGTTCTATTTAAATGCTTCTTTATGCTCTTATGCATTTCACTATTGTAGACGGTTTTTGGGCCAAGGACGACATGCGTACTTTTGATATCACGTAGGGTCTCAGTAAAGTTGGGTGTCTTTTTATTGGCAAAGATCATTGTGACTCTGTCGCCTATTTCCCATAGGGCCAAATCCTTATATTCGGCCAGCATTAGAATTCTCAAGTCATTCAGGGGGTATTTCTTTAATGATTCAGAACTTAAGAAATCTGGCAATGATGGAACTTCCTTTTGAGCATCAGCCTTTAACAATTTATCAACAATTATAAGTATATCATCCGGGGTCTCTTTGGGTGCTTTTTCACCTTCTTTGATATCTAATTGTGCAGAGATTAATTTTTGTTCAATAGCCATTAAATTATCAATGGTCACTTTCAACTCAGCTTCAACTTTTGCGTTTATTTCTTCGACTTTGTCTTTATCAATTGCTGCCCAATTGAGCAACGGTACAAGAGAAAATAATATAAAATATTTTGTCATTATAATAACCTCAGTTTATCTAGTGGTAAAGTAACCTGTTTTTAACTATCGTGCAACCCGAATTAACGATTTATTAGGGCCTCCAAAGCCAGGATATAACCATGTGAACCGAATCCACAAATTTGCCCCAGGCAAACAGGTGCAATATAGCTGCGCTGCCGAAATTCTTCACGGGCGTGCACATTACTCAGATGTACTTCTACTGCAGGTAGTTCGACCGCAGATATCGCGTCGCGGATTCCAACACTCGTATGAGTATAGGCTGCTGGATTGATGATAATCGCATCGATCGTTTTTTTTGCCTCACCTATCCAATCAATTATATCGCCCTCATGATTGCTTTGCCTGAAATCAATTTCTACTGATAATTCTTTGGCTTTCTTTTCCAAATGACCCTTTATATCGTCGAGTGTCTCAGTACCGTAAATGGCTTGCTCACGGGTGCCAAGCAAGTCCAGGTTTGGACCGTTTATAACGAGTATTTTCATGATTTATCCTCAATTATGTTCATTATTTTGTTGATAACGTCTTCCAGGCAAAGATCTGTCGTATCAATTCGTATCGAATCTTCACTAGGCCTTAATGGAGCTATTTTTCTGTTCATATCAATAGAATCTCTGTTTTTTATGGCTTCTATTACCGATTCCAATGTACTGTTATCAGGGGTTTCATTTTCTTGTGCAAGACGCCTTCTTGCTCTTACCTCAGCACTAGCATCGATAAAAAATTTAAAGTCAGCATTTGGAAATACGACTGTGGCAATATCTCTGCCTTCCATGATTATATTACCTAAAGATTGACAATTTCGTTGTTTCTCGAGAAGAAATTTACGCACAAATCCTTTTTGCGATATCGTGCTGGCGGCCTCAGTTACCTCAGAACTACGGATCTCAGATTGATTTATTTTATCACCATTCCACAAGATGATGATTCGATCGTCAATTAAATGATAATCGATATCCTGTGACTCAATATATTTTTTTAAATCGGCATCATTATGTATAGTTGAACGAAGGGCTGCGAGAGTCACAGTTCTGTACAATTCGCCTGTATTTACATAGAAAGCACCCGTTCGGTCTGCAAGTTTAGCAGCGATTGTGCTTTTGCCTGAAGCAGCGGGCCCATCTAGGGCAATAACGAATTTACTCATAGGTCTAGTATTGCACTTTTACTACTGAGTTCCAGATCAAATAAAAGTATTTGTTGAAGAATTAATGAAATAATTTCAATTTCTCTGAATATAGATAGATGAACTGTCTCTTAGGCTCAAAGTACTCGCAGACATATTGAAATATATAAAAGTCACTGTCAATTCTACTGAGCCTCCTGCAAATAATCTTGCCATGCACGATTATTAATTGCCATCTCAGTAGTACTGAGAAATAAAGCAATTCGAGCTCATATCACAGATGAAATAATCAGGCAAGCCTATGAAATTAATATGCTCAATATTAAGCCAGGATTTTAAGTTTTGGCTCATGCACAGACGCTTCTTCACGCGCCGGCTAATGCCTGTCATTATTATGGTACTTACTGTTATTTACGCTTGGACAGATCTGGACCTGCAGTCTATACCTGCCGGGCTCTATTTTTTTAAGTTATCAGGAACGGTCCTGGCTACATATATCTTTTTTACAGCATCCCTTCAGGGGTCGACAGTTTTTGCCAAGGACCGCTTGCAGCAAACCTTATCCTTATTGCTAATTTCTGAGCTGGGATCTAAGCACCTTGTCACCAGCCGCATATGCAGTATCATGCTGTCCATATTTATTTCCTTGCTGACCATTTTACCTGTATTATTTTATTTTCATACTCTTGGCGGGGTCTCACTGATACTCGTGGCTTCATATTTTGCTCTTATGCTATTTATTGCCTGTTATGCAGTGGCAATTGGCGTATGTGTCGCAGCACTAATTAAAGATGAAAAGATGGCAATATTTGTAAGCATGTTATTGGCTGCGCTGCTATTTGGTGGAGCAGGTCTGCTCTTCTCAGAAGAATCAGCATATTTACAAGAATACACTATGCTTGTGAACGTGCTTTCGCCCTATAATATGATACAGCAGATATTTGAAGTGCTTAATCTGCAGGAACTCATGCTACATGGTTTTATATTAGCTCTTATATCAGTCGTATTATTTATCATTTCATCTAAATATCTCCCGGTGTCGATACACCGGCAACACAGTTCATTAAATCAGCCCACTCGCTCAAACCGAAAGAAAATAAAAGGAAATCCAGTGGTTTGGAAAGAGGAATTTTCGATGAGTTTTGGACTCATACTCTTTAGTTCAATTTCATCCATCCTGGTTATACTGCCTCGGGCAATTAATGAAGGAAAGATGCTCTACTATCCATCAATTGGGCTATTTGCTGCCACATCCCTGCTAATCGTACTTGGTTTATGGGTGAGTGGAGCACTTTTATTCAGTAGTGAAAAAGAATTGCGAACAATTCAACTATTAACATTGAGCGAACTTACCGAAGATGAAATAATATTGGGGAAATACATCGGGGTACTTAAGTCATTTCTGCCCTTGCTCTATATCAATATTATCGCGATAGTGGGTATTGCATGCTCAGCTGGATTTCAGACAGCTGCATACCTTACATTATACGTCTTCACTTTGGGTTTTGCATATTATAATCTAGCGGTATTTTTATCCCTGACAGTCCATCGAATTACCGCATTGATCTGTATTATTATTTCACTCATTTTCTGGACATGTCTCTCACCCATATTGCTCATGAATCTCAACGATTTTACAAAGCTGTTAATTAGCTTTGAAGTGTTTCACCTAGTGGCTGGTATTATACTTATGGAAATGATCTTTAGACAGTTCAGAAAGCTCATTTATTCCGAATCGTATAATATCTAAAAAATTACCTGTAAGGGATTTTTATTATGAAATATTATGTTAGGTTAGCGCATGGCAAAAGATCCAATATTTGAGGTACCTGACCCGGATTCAGGAGACAATGAAGAGCAATCTGAATCTGAAGATTCAAAGCTAAAAAAAACGCTACCGAAAATTTCCCTCGGTGATACAAATGAGTTGGATGTAGAGGCGCTTAAGGAGGCTGTGGAAAAAGCAGAACCTGAAGAAGCACCTGCATCCAAAGCAGATGATGATGCACCAGAAACCTTCACCCTTCGTTCCTTACAAACCCAGGAAATTATTCGTGCCGATATAGAAGAACATGTAATCAAAGAGCAAGCAAAAGAAATAAAAGTTGCACAAATTGCCGATGACCTGGACCTCAATACATCTGAAAACTTTGAAATAAACTTTCAAGATAAGGCAGATGCAGCATTTAATGCGAATGATCCAAAAGTCGACGCGGAAGAAGTAGAGTACGCGGAAGTGGAAGAGTACGAGGAAGAAGTAGAGTACGAGGAAGAAGAAGCACCGGAAATGGCAAGCGCTGGAAGTTCTGAGGAGGAAGGCTTAAG
>JABSQK010000430.1 GCA_013215875.1 Lentisphaeria bacterium | reverse complement strand
TCGGATGGATCGGTCGTAAACATGCTGAAGTCGTCGTTGCCAATGAACAATGTGAGCTTGTTGGGGTTTGCGATGTGAACAATGAGCATGCATCATTCGCTATTGAATGCAGTGTGCCCTTTTCCACAGACCTGGATACACTGCTGACAGAGACCCAGCCGGACGGCGCGATCATCGCAGTAGCCAATGGCTTTCATGGTGATGTCGCTGAGTGCTGTGCGCGTCACGGTGTGCATGTGCTGATTGAGAAACCCGTTTCGGATACATTGAGCGAAGCACAACGCATTATCACTGCTGCGGATGCCGCTGGAATTCATGTACTTGTTGGACATCACCGTCGACACAGTCCGTTGATTCAGGATGCACGAGCAGTGGTAAGGTATGGCAACTTGGGAAAGTTGCTTGGCGTTTCGATGCTTTGGGCACTGTATAAACCTCGCGACTATTTCGATGTTGACTGGCGCAGTAAGCGCCCAGGCGGCGGACCGACGTTTATCAATCTCATTCATGAACTAGACAGCTTACGATTCATATGTGGAGAGATCACACGGGTTTATGCTATTGGTAGCTCAGAGGCACGTGGCCTGGAAGTAGAAGATACTTTAAGTATTACACTGAGTTTTGAGAGCGGGGCAGTTGGCTCGATCCTGGCATCCGATGCATCGCCAGCACCATGGTCATACGAAGCAACAACTGCTGAGAACCCGCACTACTTTCATGCGGATGAGAATTGCTATCATTTTCTTGGCACTGAAGGGTCGCTCGCATTTCCACGCATGGAACTCTGGAGCTATGCGAATAGTGAACGTGGTTGGCAACACCCGCTGAAGAAGCACACGTTTGACATAGTGCTTGCGGATCCGATAGCCATTCAATTGCAGCACTTCTGTGAGGTGATCCGCAACGAAACGCCGCCCCTGGTTGATGCGCGCGATGGCGCTCGAACTTTAGCCGTTGCATTGGCAGTCATCGATTCGATTGAGTCCAGACAGCCTGTTGACGTAGGAGAAATTCAATGAAACTGAATGACGAACAAATCAACTGTTACGAAGAATCTGGTTACTTGCTGCTTCCTGAATTACTCAATACTGCCGAGGTCGCAGAACTTCAAGTTGCCCTGCCGGATGTGTTGAAGAGACAGGGCCCGGAGATCATTCGTGAGCAAGACAATTCACAGGCGCGACTGGCATTCGGAGCACATGTATATAACGAGACGTACCAACGACTGTCATTACACTCAAGCCTGTTAGGGCCTGTTCAACAACTGCTACAGGATGATGTATATATTCACCAGAGCCGCATCAACCCGAAGCCGGGCTTTGGCGAGGGCGGTGCCTGGAGCTGGCACCAGGACTACCCACCGTGGCTTAAGATAGATGGTATGTCCAAGCCACGTTGCGTTATGGTGGCTGTATTCATCGATGATTGCACAACAGTGAATTCGCCGTTGCTGGTCTTACCCGGATCACAAAATCACGGTTTGTTAGCAGCCAGTGCCCATGAAGATACGATTGGCCGGGGTTATGATCTGCAAAATATCGATAGTGAGATAGTGTCTAAACTGGCAGACGAGCACGGCATAGAAGCACTGACAGGTCCGGCAGGCTCCGTAGCTTTCGTCAACTGCAATGTCATACACGGCTCAGCCAACAATATTTCTCCCTGGCGACGTGCCATTATGTATCTAATATACAATGCCGTGAGCAATGCCTGTACCGGAACCCAACGACCCTGGTACCAGAACAACCGAGACTTCACACCATTGAAACCCCTTAATGATTGAAATATGTAAAACATTTTGCCTCTATAATTTTTTGTGCTTTATTCTTATAATTTAATTTTACAATTGGGAAATTATGATTGAAGTTCTTCAGCTGTTTTTATTTGAGTCGCTATTATTAGTATGTGCGTATCTGTTGGCATCTTTATTTCTAGACGAACTAAAACTGACGATGGGTATTGTCATCTCGTATGTTCTTTTATTCCAACTCTTTTTTTATTTTCAAATCCTACAGATTCCAATCACATTACAGAATGCCCTATGCGTGATAGTGCCTCTGCTGGCGATATTAATTGGCATTCATAAAAAATTAAAAATAAAGACGTTTACAAGACCCTGCTTCGAAATAAAGGAAAACCGTTTGGAAGTCTATGTCTTGTTGGCATTTTTCACTATTCTAGCATATCGTTTGTTTCAGTATCCTGTTACTGGCTCGGATACTGTTTTTCGCTGGGATTTTTTAGGACGGCAGATATTTAATCAGCAGCATTTTACATATTACCCGGCATTTGATAGTGCTGATTATCATTTTTATTTTTGGACTGAATCCATCCCACCCTTGGTCTCATTTAAATATTTGTGGTCTTACCTAAGTGCCGGTTCTATCAATCCACGGTATACATTCATAAATGTTCTCATGCAATTTTTTGCAATCGCAAGTTTTCTCTTCGCTGCCGTAAAACTGAAGTTTGGTGAGAAACTTGCCTGGCAATCCATACTATTGCTCTTATCCTGTGGTGTTCTTGTAAGCGCCACAGGTATTAACCAGGAAACAGGATTAACAACTTTATGTGTCTGCGGTCTTTTATTCTATAGTCAAAAAGCGGAACTGAAATACGGCGACATTATTGCCATGGCTCTATGCGCTTCATTAGGAGCTCTGTGCAGGGAATACGGGGGAATATTTGTGCTTATAGCTTCTGTTCTCTTAATAAAGCGGATTAGCTTAAGACAATACCTGGTCTTTTTAGCCATCATATTTACTTTATCCGCACCATGGTATATCTATGTTTGGATCAAATGTAACAATCCATTTTACAGCATCAAAATTGGCGAATTATTTAACTATAATCCTGTTCACAATTCCATAATGGATGTGTATAAGGATAAGTTTTATGCTACATGGCAAAGCGCACTCTTAGTAACAATTAAGACTAAATATTTTTTATTTATTAGTCCATTTTTGCTAAGCATTGCAATTCTTATTCGTTTCAATAAAAGTTATTGGCGTATGTATTGTGCGATTGCAATTCTATTTGGATTATGGCTTATATCGATTCCAAAAACAGCATCTATGGCATTCTCAACCAGACTCTTAACGACACTCTGCCCATTTATTGTTTTTATGATAATCTGTTATTATAAAAAATACTTTTCTCGGGCATTTATAATAACTATTTCATTTCTTGCTATATTAAATGCAGCTATTTTCCCATTTAAATTTTCCCAAATTACCAAGCCAGAATTTTGGAATACATATACAATTATACCCAATGAAGTAAATGCCATGGATAAGATTTATTATGAGTTCAGGGATTATTCAATGACTATTTTGAGTGATGATGCATATGCCTATGCAGCGTCCAATAAATATAAAAATATAACAGTTGTACCAGTCTGGCGGCCAGATCTCCAGTTCATTTTCGATCAGGATCTTTCACTTATCGAGATTTATTCAAAATTAAAAAAGAAAGGTATTCACTATATTCAATTTTACCCATGGAGTACAAATGCAGCTTTTCTTGTGAAATCCAAATTATATAAAGATATGAAACAGTGGCGACTGCTCGCAAAAGGAACCGTGTTTCAACTGTATGATATTTCTAAAAAATTGCCTGAATGATATATGGAAAATGATTTAGATACTGATGGGTTTTGCTGGCTAAGATCTGCGTTTGATCGTTCTGAAATAAATGTGCTTCAAAAGCAGATGGATGCACTTAAAACTGAGACATCGAAAGCGGGACAGCGTTTATCCCAAACAGAGTTTGATGGGATTCGGTTGATTAATGGGTCTCAGATATGCCATGATACCCTTTCAAATAGTCTGGGCAATGATTTTGTTTTGTTAAGAGTAATCTTGTTTGATAAATCCAGTGATTCTCCTTGGCTGGTGAAATGGCACCGCGATACGATGATTCCAGTTAAGGAGCATAAAGAGAGCGACATGTTAAAAAGCCATTCTATGAAAGACGATGTGCCACATGTTCGGGCAACAGTTGAAATATTAACCCATATGTTAAGTCTGCGTATTCACCTCGATGATGCGGATGCCTCTAATGGCGCTTTGAGAGTGATAAGAGGAAGCCATTGTGTGGAGCATTTGTCGACCGCTCACAGGGCGGAGGACTATGACGAAAATGAAATTGAAACATGCACTGCGAAAGCAGGGGATGTCTTGTGCATACGGCCTCTCCTGTTACACGCCTCATCGAAACCAGTATCCGGTATGCGCCGACGCATACTCCACATGGAGTTTACAGCCAAGCAGAGTTTGCCGGACGGGTTTGAGT
>JABSQK010000043.1 GCA_013215875.1 Lentisphaeria bacterium | reverse complement strand
TTTACACATAATTATCACAATATATATATCATTAATATTGACATATATTTCCACCTATTATAAAGATTATATTGAGTTTTTATATAGCCATATAAATCACATTATATTAATATTTAATAATGCTATATTTAGTAAATATAAATATATTAATTAATACAATATAAATAGATATAATTATTTTTTTTGTATAGGACCTATTTAATGAATTAAAAAATGTTTACAGGACAATAAAATGTCAAATAACAGTCTTTATAAACCCTCAAAAATTACCTGGAAATATCCCATTTTTTATGAAATAATCCATCTCATATATCCAGATATTTTAAATCTTAAAAATGGAAATTTGCCCATAATTAAAGGGTATTAAGAAGATGTAGACTCACAAGAAACACACTCGACTATCCATGCTAATCATTAGACTAGAATTAACATGAACTCATAGAAACGGGTTATTTAAGCCCTTGAATTTTATCGAAAAATTACTATCATATTCGGCAACTTAAAAAGGACATATTATTTTTAACTAAAATAGGAATTATTTGTATATATTATTGAATAATACAACCCCTCTATGAATAACCAGAAACACTTAATCAAATTAACAAAAGGAACACGAAATGAGAAAGGCAATTTCCACCCTTGAAAGCATAGAGCTAAAATTAATCTCTGTGCGTATTGCTCTCATGATAACGCTTGACACGTGGCAACGTAGAAAAGCGCTTTATCAATTCTTAAAAAAACGCATAACAGAGGAGACATATAAAACAATTAGTAATAGAAAGTAACCACGCGTTTAAAACCGTAAACTGTGAAGGGAAAGAACGAGCTTATTTATACGCTTTATTATTAGGTAGCAGAGCGGGCCATAATTCGAAGTATGGCAACGCAAAAAAAATGCAGCATAGATGCTTGAACATCTACACTGCTTAATCGAACCCCCGTTAAGAAGTTTCGATGTATTTCATAATACCTTGAAACTTCTTTTATTCAAATTGAAGCAAAAGGATATAATAATGAACGCAATAATTGATACAATACCTGAAATTAAACCCGCTGACAATAAATCTATTCAAGACTTACTCAGTAGTTTACACACTAGCAAACGACGCGATTTTATCGCACCTATGAAAAGAATCCGTATTCTTAATAATGGTGAAGACATGCAAAGCCGTTTACAAGATGAATTCGCAATAACCCTGGGAAATGACGATATGACTTTTGGCATGTCTGACTTTTGCGCAAAACAACTCAACCAGCGTTTAAAGCCGGGCTTTGGCCGCTATGCAGAGGAACTGCAAAGGGCAGAACTTGACTACCTATATTTAGAAAATGTAAACGAGCTGCTAATGCATGATGATAGGCGCGCTCAAGTACGAGTTTTAGAAAATGGCAAAACCTATGCGCGCGCCGTGGTTAGTGATAAATATTGCTCTATTGATGACCCTATAGTTTTTGGCACTGCCCTAAATGTATTGGGCGATAATGCACACCGGTTTAAATCCATCGGTGGCAACCGAACCGACATAAAGACTTATTGTAAGTTTGTGAGCCGTGAGCCGGTTTTTGCTCTAGAGATTGGCGGAAAAACGCGCGAATTCTCAGCGGGCTTCATGATTAGCAATAGTGAAGTCGGACAGGGCACAGCATGCTTTCAAGCGTTCTTTACTGACTCGTATTGTAATAATGGCTTAATCTTTAGCAAGTCTATTTTAGCAGACGTGAACTTTAAGCATATAGGTTCCCGCATCGATACGGATTTTGGCGAAATTTTCGGCTCACAAATTAGCCGAATAAAACAAGGCGAAATTGCTCAACTCATTGACAATGCAACTAAGATTGCTTGCTCTCAAGAAACGGCAATGCTAGAGCCCATAATTGACCAAATCATGACAAGTATAGAACGAAAGCTACAAGGCGACGAAATAGCCGGCATACGAAACGTTTTAACTGCTGCAAAGGTTCCTACGGTTGATCATGATAAAGTCATCCGCGAAATAGACCCCGCCGACAATTCGCAATTTGGAATTCAAGCAGGCCTGACACAGTACGCGCAAAAGGTCGAGAACTACGAAAAACGCATAGAGCTAGAAAAGAAAGGCGCTGATGTAATAAGTATGAACGACCGCACTTGGAAAGCTTGCCAAGCATTGAGCGTATAATATGAGCACACCTGATTATAAACCTGTTGACAAAATGAAGACACGCCCACACGGGGAAAAACTGCCCCGTGTGCACAGTGTCACGCATGAAGTTGATGAAAAACTGAAGGTAGATTTAAAGGTATTCTGCAAACTCACAGGAACTAAAATTAAATGGATTGTGCCAAAGGCTATAAGAACGTTCATAGACGATCCCCCTACCTTTTATGCTGATATGATCAAACGCAGAAAGGACGGCTTAAAATGACTGATGAAATACACGCGCAATTCAAGCGCAAATTAAACACACATTTAGTGTTCATGAGCGACCGTTCAAAGAGCGGTTATGAGCTGGAATATGAGGCGCGTAAATTCGCAGCTTACATGGACGACTATGTAAGCTACAAACAAGAAAACTATGAAAGGGTAATGGCAGGATATGACGCCTAATAATGAAACGTGCGATTGTTGCCAATCTGAAAGCGATGATATAGAGGCTTGCTTTTGTAATGGCTCTGCTATCTGGCATGAGGATATTACAACAATTAACCTATGCCCTCGGTGCATTGAATCATACGAGGACTCCGGCTATACAGTAAAGGTAAAAGGCTCATAGAACACCCTTTATTATCAAGGCGCTACTCTAACAAGTAGCGCCTTTTTTATGCTCTTGCATTGATCTTTACTAGTGCTATTTTAAAAGTCTTCACACGCCTTACTTCCACAGTTTGACAAATGAAGATAGGCGGGCGCAATGCCCGCTTTTTTTGTGCCCTGGTAAGGAAGTGTTGTGAATTCACACTGCTGTAAATAGTGCGATCAGGTGCAACGATTTAAAATGTTTAAAGCTGTGGATTCTGGCAAAATCTTTTTCTATACCTGCAAATATCCTGAAATATTCAATTATTTTCAATTTATTTTCATTTTTTTTCACACCCCAAAATCACACCAAATCAGACCCGCGAACACCCAATCCGATTGTTTAAATATCCAGCTTAATCAGTGTCCATTTTATATGGTTATTTTTCTGTACATGGCCCGAATTGGTGCCCTTTTTCATGGAGAATGGCACCCTTTTTATAGGGGGGGTGGGTCGGAGCGAAATAGGCCAACCGCGCCCACCTCCGCCTGGAAGTTCAGGTTTTTTCCCGTATTTTT
Organism: Lentisphaeria bacterium; assembly: GCA_013215875.1. Lineage (GTDB taxonomy): Bacteria > Verrucomicrobiota > Lentisphaeria > JABSQK01 > JABSQK01 > JABSQK01. The sequence goes on along the minus strand of JABSQK010000043.1, from coordinate 5,660 downwards.
TAATTTTTGAGGTGGCGACTGTCACCCTAACCACCACATACCTTGCACGGCTTCCCTTCATCAGGTTTGCTCATACGTCCTTGCTTAGTCTTCTTGAACCATCTGCAGGACTCTTTGTGCCGTATATTCCCATCTGTATTTAACCAATAATTAAGCCCTACTTTATCGCTTCCTTTAGACTTAGCTTTAGATTTGCCTTTCTTATTCTTCCGCCAATCCCAAGGTGCGACAGGGTTCTTGTCTGCCCATAGGCCAGCCTTTATCTCCTCCCTTGCTATTTGTTCAGCCCTTGCATATGTTGGATCTTTTGAATACTTTTTATAATGCCAAGCCATCCCTGAGGATAGCATATTAAGGTTCATATCCCCACCATCAAGTTCGAGTAATTCGGATAGGAAAACCTTGCAGATACTTCTCCCGAAGAAATCGACATCAGTCTGAACACAATGAACTTCCTTGCCAAAGATCAGATCAGATAAGGTCTTTTTCGCTTGTGTCCCGAACGGTTGGCCCTTCTCGGGTGCATCTATCCCGTAGAGCCGGACTTTGATCTCTTTCTTATCCACGAGCACAACTATAGTATCGCCATCTATAACACGAACGACCTTACCGCTAAAGATAGCGAAACCGCTTTTAGTCTTGGATGGGCTTTTACTTTCAGACAAGCTTGGGCGTGCTGATGAATAACATGGCCTTAGGCAACCTGCAAGCAAAGCCGTTAAAGCTAGGTATATAATAAAACGCATAGTTCTCCCATGATTAGTATTAAACTAGCAGGCAGGATTTAAGAGTCAAGAAAAGAGGAACAGCCAATAGAGGATTTAATGTGCCTCAACACCAAAAAGAATATTGAACTTTCCAGCATCAGCAAGGTTGGTGGTTCCCCCCAATTTGGGTTGCTCCTACATGAAAAAGGCCCTTTTTTAAAACAAATATGTAAGTAATTCCCATATTGAACGAATATTCAAAGTTTTTCAGCAAAATTGGGGTGCAGAATTTTTTTCAAAAACCCAAGATCATCAAGGTTGGATGTTCCCAACTTATACGGGTTGTTCATGGATGAGATTGTGATATAGTGATACAAAAGTGGGCTAAACAAGGGTCAATAGTGGAAATCACCACGAATCAATGCCTAGATTAACCCAATAATCGAGAGTAAGATAGAATAAAGAGTTATACAGGAATATGAATGCAGTTTCTTAATAACATATTAAAATTTGGGGATACCGAAGACAACCAAAGTGGTGGATCTGAGGCCGAATCCAACCCAACCGTAACATATTGTAATATTCTATTTTATCATTTAGTGAATAATGAAGAAAATAGTACGATTCTCACGAAGGATAATTTACCCGATTTAGAATTTGGGGGGGATTGCATCAAAGCAGATGAGATTTCGTATAAAGCGGTAGTTAATCGTTTGAAGATAGTTTCAGGGCTTAACCCCTGGCCATCGAAAGAAATTGTTACAGGTGATAAAATAGAAATGATAACTAGTGGTCAACTGAGTTCTTGGCAAATTACGGTATTTCCCGATGATCAACAAATGAAAATAGAAAGAATTGTATAACAAGCAACTTCTCTGGACAAGCCAGAGACTTGAAACGTTAGCAGGATTTAAAATGTCACTAGCAAAATTTGGAAATGCAACGCCAACTCAAATGTTCATGCTAGAGTTAGCTGGCTGGAAATTGAACCGTGGAGAATCTCTTATAATTCAAGACGAGACTGAGCGTATTTTGGAAATGTGCCGAGCGAGACTTTGTCTTGTTTACCACACACGGCAAGATTACCGATTTGAACTGGCTGAATGGCGTGAGTTTCTAATGTTGCCTGGTGATGATTTTGACTATCAGCATTCATTTGCTTTCGATATCGTTGATCAAGAAGTAATCCAAGCCATTAGTAATCCAGAAGTTGATAGGTTGTCTACATTGGCCAACAACTTGGTTAATTCTAATTCTATTGATGATCTGGAATACTGTAGACTCGAGACAATGATCAATGAAAACTGCTAACAAGAGTTTCGTGATTTCATTTTTACATATATCGGGTAGGTTAAGGAAATGAAATCACAAACTGGACGTTGAACGAGGGTGAATTTCTAGCTGGTCAATTAAAACGTTATCTGATAGGTAGGAATAAAAACTGATGGATGAATTTCAAATTCTTGAACAAATTGCCGACTCATACGATGAAAATTCTGTTGAGCGTAAAGTTTTATCTGATGCGGCAATGGCTCTACATTCAGTCAAAAATATTGAGGCTCATAAAACTTTCCATAAATTGATCATAAAGAAAAACACACCTTTGAACGGGATCGAATTGATACACTTAAAGATGTGTGGTTTAGAAATTCCCGAAAAGCATAAGACTGAAATAACTACAGAACTAGAAGCCGAAATAGAGAATTTATCTCAGAAGATAAACGAATTAAACAGATAACAAACGCTATGGGGATTTCATTTTACCCATCTTGTTGAAATGAAACCGCAAGCGGGACGTTACCTTTTTCATGAATTCTATTGAATCAAAATTATCTAAACAAGACGATACAAGTCTATGGCATTGTGTATTGGATGAATTGGCCTTGGAAACTAAATACTTATCAGAAGATGGGACATACAAACACCCAATATACTTAACACTGGGGTGTTGTAGCCATTGGTTGAGACCACATCAAACACGTTGGACTGCTGCTGGTGGATTCGCTTGGCCTAGTGGTTATGGAGATGAAGATTCTAGTTTCTCACGAAATGGTTTACCAAATTTGGATTGGGAAAGCGTGCTGTTGTGGGATGATGAGAAGTGGTGTGATGTATCTAGGATATCAGGTAAAAATAAGCTCATGCTGAGGGTTGCAGTACCTGCTCGAACAATGATACATGATCAGGCAGCTATTCATACATGCTGGAATCCCGGAACTCCCAATTCTCCAAGGGAAAAAATAACTAAATTTTATGGATTCAGGAAGAAAAATTCTGAATGGAAGTGTGTAGCTTCAAACGATATCTAAAGATAGCAAATGCTTTGTAGATTTCATTTTACCAAGCTCGCGTTATGTTAGAAATAAAATCACAAGCCAAACGCACATGAAAACCGATGACTGAGAAAAAGACAAAGAGTACCAAGCGACAGCGCGCAGATGAGGTGAATCCATACCTGTGCAAGAATCTGATTGCCGTTATAGAAAACCCCATAGACATTAGGAACATTGGTACGGTGATCAGAAATGTTTGTGCTCTTGGTGTTGAGAAGACATACATCGTGGACTGCAGAAAATCACTTCCCAATGACTGGCAAGAAATGAGAAATCGAAAATCGTTGAATAAGACATCCGTATCTGCAGTAAAATGGAGCTTTGTTAAGCGATTTGACACCACGACAGAGTGCTTGGATCACCTCGAATCTAAAAAATTCACCTCGATCGTCACTTCTCCGCATGTGAAAGGAAAAGAAAATACTGTACTCCACGACGGGCGCTACAACCAAACTCGTTTAGCTGTGTGGTTTGGAAATGAATCCAAGGGAGTAAGCGAAGAAGTAGTCGCGAGAAGCGAGTTTTGTATTCAAATTCCCATGTACGGAATCATCGAAAGTCTGAATTTAGGAACGGCTACCGGTATAGTCTTATACGAAGTCGCAAAGCAACGCAGGCAGTTCATTCAGCGGTACGGGCGCCGCAGACCGAAGTACTTGAAGGAATTCTATGGGGATGAATAAGCACAACCAGTCGTTCGAGCAATCTACAACCTCACCCAAACGTAGCTTTGCCGACCACCTTTTCAGCAATCAGTAATTCGCCCAGTGCCCAGCTCCAAATAAGTAAGATCCGCCGTATTATTCAAAGTAACCTTCAATTACTAAACTTGACAAAGACTTTATACTTTTTTTTGCGCGAATGCAAGAGAATCTAGCCTCTGCCTGAATTTAAGAACCAATAGATATCAACTCGTATATTGCTATGCCATAATGCTTTACGATAATAAATGTCCAGATTAGGGAGACTTTTTATTGAAAACCCCCTATTCTGGACATAGAGTGTATAAAAGGGATGAATAAAGGGGATAAATGCCAAAACAGACGTCTAATTTAAAGAAGAAAAACCGAGGATCAAAGCGGGTAAATAAGCAAGGTTTAAAGTTAGAAATTCAGCTTAAGAATGCATCTGCAAACCCCTTTGACATTATTAATTTTGTCCCTGGCGATCATGACCCAATACTCGAATGGGCGATGCAAAATATCTTTAAGCCTGCATATGACGCTGGGCACCTGCTTGGGAGTGATGCGATTTTTCTCAAGGATTTTATCGATACGTTTGATGAACTTGTCTTCTGGCGGACAGAGTACGATAAGCAGAAAAAGAAATTGTATTCAATTGAGCGAAAAGAGGCGATGAAGGCTTATCGACAATGGCTCAAGGATCTACGCGAATTAATGGCTAAAGCTGGCATGACGCCACTCGACCGAATGAAGCTCATTAATGCAATGGGCATAACGCTGCAGAAGTCATCTGTAGCACATGGCAATAGTTCAAACTACGGGGGTAAAAATGTACCAAAATATAAGCGATATTAGAGCAAGTCCGGTTATGAAAATTGATGAAGATGCTGACATAGCTTGGTGTGAGCATCAAATATCCATGCGTAAAGAATGGATAGAGCTCGAAACTTATTACTCACAACATAAAACATGCCGAATCTATGAAGACCGCTACATACGTGAAAAGGAAAAAGAAATCGCCGTACTAAACGTTAAAATAATCGAACTCAAAAAATTGAATGGATTCTTGGAAAACTAAACGATATCAGGCCAGGCTTAAAACGCTCAGAGATAAGAAGATGCTCGACATGGGCATGATGACTCAATCGGGCGACTACCATTACAGCCCGTTTCATACGCCGAATATTGATGATTACTATTTCGATTTTGATAATGCCAGGGATTGTTGCGCATTCATTGAGTCTGAAATCAAGCTGTTTCAGGGTGGTGCTCATACAAGTGCCGGTGAATTCATGGTATTGCTGTCCTGGCAACGTGCATTCATTTCAAATATCTTTGGCTGGAAGGTAAAGAAAACTGGGCTACGGCGCTACAGGGAAGGATTTATTTATGTTCCCAGGGGTAACGGTAAAACAAGCTTCATAGGGGCTATAGCTCTTATGTTCATGATGATGGAGGATGAAGGCGGTATTCAGGTCATCTGTGGTGCGAATTCTAAAGAACAAGCACAAATCCCTTTGGACTTTGCCCGTAATGCTATTTTACAAAATGAGAATTTACAGGATCACTTTAAGACTTATGCAAAAGCAGTTACAGGACGCTTCGATATGGACTCCATGAAATCAATCAGTAATGATCCTGGTATTCATGATGGTTTAAATATTTGTTTTGGTATCAATGATGAAATCCACGAGTTCAAAAATGAACGCCTGCCTAATATCATTACAGGTAGCCAGATCAAACGAAGTCAGCCCTTATACATGGAAATTACTACAGCAGCGAGCCAGGGTGAAAACTATTGCAATGATCGAGTGCAGTTCGGCATCAAGGTAGCTACCGGTGAATGGGAAGCAGATTACTTCTTACCGTGTATGTGGTATATGGAAGATGGCTCCGTTGAAACAGACGATAAAGATGCGAATGTTTTAGATCCATAT
>JABSQK010000429.1 GCA_013215875.1 Lentisphaeria bacterium | reverse complement strand
TTATTTAGCAATACCCAACGTTGGTGCCAGGGCTTGATGCTATCGTTTGAATCATCCGGAATAAAGTTGCTGTTCTGGCAGTAATACCAAAATAGAAGCTGCTGGGCATCGCTGTATGTTTTCAACACGCCGTTGTCAAGTGCCTTCAGTTGAGCAATTTGCCCGGCCTTATCCCCAAGCCTGCTGTAAACACCCACTAGAAACGACAGGGTGTCCGGGTCAAATTGCTTTCGCTTTGTTACATAGTCGATGTAAATAGCTTGCGTCTTGGGAAGTAATTCTACTAGTGATTCTTTTCTTGGATGGTGATATAATTCATGGATTATTTCACGGGCATGGTTGTAGCTGTAATTATAGTTTAATGTCTTTGAAATCGTGTTAAAAGACGTATAATATTCGCCCATTTTTGGGCGCATGTGGTGACGCACTTGCCAATAGCTCCAAAGGAAATTTCGTGAGTCACTGGTGCTCACCTTTTCACCGCTATTTTTAATGATATAAGCCATATCTACAGTCGTGTAACGCCAGACATGCCAGACATGGTAAGGAAAGGATTTTCCGGCTTGTACCAAACGCTTAAATTCGCTAAACAAATCCTTGCTTATCAGCGGGTCAGCTCCGAGCCCGTGCTCGCGCGGGCGATTGATTAATTTATTCCAAGACCCACTTGCATCTATTTTTTTGGTCCAGATTTTCAGGCACTCTTTTATCCCTTCACGCTTATTCCAGGATAGGGAGAAGTGTTTGTCATAAGCCTGCATGATTAACATATCGCGACTATTTTTTGTGTGCTCCCAGCCCGGCGCATTTTTACCATACTGCTTCTGGATCGACTTGACTAAATCATGAATTTCTTTTTTATTATTATTATTTCCTTTGTAAGCCATCAAACGATTTACGTTCGCGACCAGAGGATCTTTGGCGGCAACTTTATTTGTTTGCATTTCAACGATTTGTTTATAAATGGGGTGCTTGGCAAAAGTGCCCTTTAGGTATTCAATGTGTCGCTGTGTATGTTTACTGGCGCCAGCATAGCTGATAAAGCCTTTCAAAAAGTTCAACTTTTCCTCTGGGCTGATCTGTTTGTTGTTAAAGTATTTACTGTTGATATGATTGGTATCGTAGCCACGCGGGAGGCTGTAAAGTAAATTTTTTACTGCAGCTAATCTTTTTTTGGCAGCTATCCAGCTTAGGATCTGATAATCCAGATTGGTAATCCAGTTAAAACTTTTTCCCTGCTTTATTTTTGCATACTCGCTGGCAAACAGTTTGCCGCCCGTCCGGTTCATCCAATCGACAAACATTCCCTGATTGATATACTGTCTATATTTCCTGTAAATTCGGGTATAATGCTCCGGCTTTTTATCCGTATAATGCCTCACCAGCTTTTCCACAAAGTAGCGATAGTCCATCTTGCTATTACCTGGGTCCGGCTGATAGGAGGCAAATACTGCATCGACCCGAGCTTCCATCTGAGCCGAACTGATTAACGCCTGCTTCTTATAAAAAAATGTATGTGGGTTATCGAGCAAAAACCGCACAAATACCTGGTGATGATTCTTATTTTTTTGTTTATAGCCTTGTTCCAAGGCCAGCACGCGCTTTCCCATAGGGATGCGCGTTTTGGGCATAATGAGATTTTGGATTTGCATCTGGTGAAATTCGCCAGGATAAATCGGGGTGCGCACGGCTTCCAAGAGCTTTATGCATTGCTTTGGACGCTCTTCGCCTTTAAAATCAC
>JABSQK010000428.1 GCA_013215875.1 Lentisphaeria bacterium | reverse complement strand
ATTTTCTACGTTTCATGTTCCATTTCCTTTGATTTTATAGTTACTATACTACATTATTTTAGGAACGTCTTAAATGGGAGCAGTATACAATCAACGTTCATTTCACCTTAGAATTGAAAATGCCAAGCTTGTTTTATATCTAAGTGAAACAGGGTCTGGGTATACGACATTGACAGGAACCACAAATATAGTAGCCCTGACATGGACCCATATAGCAGTTGAAAGAGTGGGAGATACAGTTCAATTTAAAATTAATGGAGCAGCAGGTGCCTCGAAAACCCATACGACCAGCATTCATAATGGAACTGGTGATTGGCTGATTGGCTCAAATTATGGTACGAGTTTTAATCCTTATAATGGCAAAATTGATGATCTGAAAATTACAGTTGGCGGTGAAATTGAAGAGGAAGACCCAGTATTAACGATCAGCTCGGCTCTCGATCAGATATTTGAAACAGGTGCCTTAGCTACAGGGATTGCTCCAATTGAAATAATTGCAGGCGATCAAGGATTGATTACAGCCACAAATGATATCCGTATAACGATCCCTGCGGGTCTAAACCTTACCTGGGATACAACTGATACCGAAGCTAGAATTAGAGGAGAGGGAGTAGATAGTGTATCCCCAACTGTAAGTTATGAAGATGGAGGTAAAACACTTGTTGAACAAATGCGCTTTCAGCGCAAACCTCCTTGCGGTACTTCCCTAATGCCGCTCGCGAGACTTGGATCTATTAAGTGTGTGCCACTCCATTTGCGGGTATTATCTACGATCGTCTCTCCGCCCGGGCAAGCACCGCTGGCAGTTTGCCAGGAGACCCGGTAGTTTCTTTTTAGACCCAGAAACAAGTCCGGACTTTGCCTGGAAAAATCCCCTTTATAGATTTCACTGTCCTGATAAATATGTTTTAAAATTTTCTCTGATGTTTTTGGGTCGGTCCATGTTGCGAGTTTTTCAATTAATTCATTTTTTAATTCGGTAGCATCTGCTACTTTGATAATACCATGTTTTTCGCGCCCTTGAAGATTGAGATAAATCCCGCCAAATCCCATGGCATATGCTCTGGTTTTTGTCCAATCCACATCTTCTAAATAGTTTCGTCCACTCGAGCGATTACCTTTCAATACGAGATAGCCGTTCTCTCTAAGCCAAGTATTGAGATGTACCGAGCGCCTGAACGATGCAAACCCATGATCTGAAAAGACAATTAATATATCATCTTTACGAAGCTGTTGGAGTGCATCTCCCACAAGTTTATCCATCTGCATGTAGACGTCCTTTACTTTTGTTTTAAAGCGCTCGGGTGCATTGGCTTCATATGAGGGATGTCCTGTGTCTTGATATCGCCAAAACATATGCTGCATGATGTCTGCATACTCGAAGTAGCAATAAAAGATGCCGGATTTAAAGCGCTGTAATTCATAATTCATAAGTGATGTTCTGTGTTTTAGAAGGGATTCAGCATTGGCAATAAATGCATCTTCATCGATGCGGAGATGGTTGAGACTATTGGTATTATATGGCATTCCCTGAGTGGCAAAAAGACCAAGCTGCTTTGCCAGCTCTTTGGCATAGCTTTCAGGGTAGGATATGGGCCAGCTGGGATTTCGCGGATCCAGATTTACCGGGCTTATATACAATTGCTTAGTCGCACCTGTCGAGATCAAATAAAACTTACAGATCCCATCGATTGATTTAAAAAGATCCGGTTTAAATTTTACGGGGATCCAGTCCGACCAAGCGTGTTCCTTTATCGTAAATTCCTGGTCGGCAATTTTAATATTCGCGCCGTCTTCAGTAAACTCAATATGGAATTTTATTTCAAGTCGTCTATTGCCCTTATAGGGCCCCTTCAGAATTAAGTCCTGATCTGTCTGTATCGTAATTTTATAAATATCGGCACCACCAATGTCTTGAGCATCCCTGGATGAATAATAACTATAGATTCCCTGGGTTCGAAGAATATCAGGTGTACCCATGCCGGAGAGCATTTTACCATTTAGAGCTTTTACAGGAAATGTTCCCGGGCATGAAATGATCGTTGATGAAATTCCTTTGCTGCTTAGTTGGTCCCAGAAGGCATCTGACTTACAGGATGATACGGGTGTGTTTTCTTTGAATTGACTTAAGCTCAATCGTGGTAAATAGGTTTTCGGATCGCGGCTGATAAAATCGAATATGGCATGCTTGCCTGGATTTTGTCCAGTAGCAAATGTTGCCCAGGCAACTGGAGACTGTGGAGGGGTACTGGTAGCCAGTTCGGCGTAGGACCCTCGAGCGGCAAGTTTTGAAAAGTTTGGCAGCTTGCCCGCATCCATCATGGGTTTGAGAATGTCCGGACTTAAGCCATCCAATCCTAGAATGATAATTCGCGGATGCGATTCAGCGGGATTCGGGGGACCATAGTTTCGTTCCTTTATGTGCTGATTATCTGGTCGATAAATAAAAGCAGCCACGGCAATACAGAGCAGGGCAAATACCAGTGAGATTTTCTTCCAGTGATTGCGAAAACCCAGCCAGCCTTTCTTCGCACATAGCGCGCTGAAGGCAAATCCGGAGACAATCATGCCAATTAGCCACACGATACCACCACCTATAGTATAGATGATAGACGGGTCTATATATGATAAAAAAGTATAAATAAGAAATGCCTTTTTTGAGCCCAACACAATAGTTCTCTTTAAGATGTGTTCCATTGGACAGGAGCTGGAATTTAGTCAATCAAGAAGTTTTAGAATGCAGTGCCAAGATAATTATTCGTTAATTTTAAGTTTCAGTGCTATGTCGCGTGTAAATGTAATATTTTTGATTGAGAATTCATTTGCAGTTACTGTGTGTTTTAATTCTTTGGTAATTTTACCCGATCGTGTGTCCCAGAATTCGACTTTGTAACGGCCATTTTTCATGGGAAAGCTTAGTTCTATATCATTAAATGTGCGGGCATATTTATCGGCCGGATAGATACGCATATCCTGATTATAGAAGATCCAGATATAGGCTGCAGTGTTATTTTTAAAAATGGGTTTACTTGTTGTTAGGACGATGGCTTCGACTTTACGGATGACACTTATCGCTTTTAAATTATAGCGTTTAAATTGAGTGAATTGGCGCTTGTCTTCTCCCTTTATATATTTTTGAAATGCCTTTAAATGGAAGTAAAGATTTTTTCTATCGATAAAATCATACCACCAGAAGAAGGGCGCTGCAGCGGCTATTGTCATGTAGTTCGTCCAAAGTGCAGCGTGGAGATCGGCCTCAAGACGGGTTGGGCTTGAGCCTTTAAAACTACCTCCAAACTCTGTGCTGAAGGTGGCTTTTCCATATTTGCCATTTTCATGGGCGGTTTCAATAATATCTTCGATAATAACTCCACCTGGGCGATATATATCGCCTACGAGAAAGTCGAGTTCTTTTAATCCGGCGACTCGTGGATCCACTCGTTTCCAGTCATTTGAATAATGAATAGTAATTAAATGATTATTTGGGTCGAGTTGCTTCATATATAGAATCGTATCTTTCACCCATTTTGCTTTATGGGGGCTTCTTATAAACTTCTTAGTATCACCTGTAATATTAATTTCGCCAAATAGTTCAAAGCCCAGGATGTCTGGGCTATGGGCAATTCGTGCCAGTAAGTAGCGTAGTTTTTTTTGATATATTTTTCGAGCAGTTGTGTCCGTAAAGAATGGTTCAATATTGCGCAGAGGCCCCCCATTTACCTGGTTGTAGGGATTGGAATTCCATTGCGAATCAACAAAGCGACTGTATTTACCATGGTTCTCAAATACCAGATGCAGGCGTATGCCATATTTTTCTGCTTCTTTTAGAAGGTAATCGAGTCGCCAGAGATTTGCCAAGTGGTAATCTGTTAATCCAAAAAATCCTGGCCATTTTGAACTCCATTCAAATTCGAGCCACCAGGGGGAGAGCCAAACTACACAAGCATTTAATCCTGCTTTATGCATTTTTTTAAAGAAGTAATCGTAAAAGAAACTGCCCTTATTCTCATTGCGTGAAATCGATAACATTTTATCCGACCGTTTATCAAATGGCGAATGTAAGTTAATACCAAGAGGGTAATAAAATTGGCCAGTGGAGTCTTCAAAGTAAAGCTTACTCTTGTCGAGTTTTACATAGCCACCACTGGATGATGCTTGCGATCTAAAGTGATATGTCTTGGATTGCCATTTTATGGAAGCAGTTTTTATGCTAATACGGTATGTATAGTTGCCGATCTTAAGCGGCCGGTAACGCAGACGCCAATGTGGTTTGCCACGCGGAAAAAGCACTTCAAATTTAGATTCAAGCGCTCGCTCAAAGTCCTGATAAAAAAATGAATCAATCATTATTTTTTTCTTATCCGGGTCAATAATTTCTGCTTGCACGGAAATATCATCAGGATCAAATGGATTAAGTTTTCCAAGATTTGATATATCAAAACGTGCTTCCATCAGCCCATAGACAGATACTTTTGTTTTGTTTTGTTTCAATCCGTTAAAGCTTGGCTTTGCCGGCGATTCATTTTTGAAGAAGCGAATTTTTTTCATTCGTATTGTCTGAGTTACTTTTGAAGTGGAAAAGAAATGTAAACCAATTTTACTTATGTGGTTTTTGTAGTAATCGTGCCAAGCGCTGAGTTGTTTAGGTGCCCGTATTTGAGTGGACCCTATACTTAGATCAAAGCCATTTGTTGTCCATTGTCCGGGGGTCATAGATGTATCTGATAAGATCTGGAACCATAGTCCATCCTTATCCTTTAGTATCAAGGCGACTTTTATATCATTTTTTTTCTCACAAAAAAGGTCGATTGTTATGCGCGAAACAGTATCAACTTTTTGCTTGATCCAAAGCGTGGAATCACCCGGGAACGAACATTGGATACTATTATATGCTTCAGACTTACTCAGGGTGCAATTTTCTGTCTGCCACTTCTGCGAGTCTATTTTTATCTCTGCTAGTCTTAGAGGACCTGGAGAGGAGACTATTTTATCAGGCCCTTTATATTTTATAAAATTGTGTCGCGCAGTATTCATACAATACTTCACAAATTGCTGGTGTCTGTTTTCGTATCCCGGTAATCTCTTTGGAGGAGAAAGTGATATGAAGACTGAGGCATTTTTGTTTCTCAGATATTGAACAGTGAGGTCAATTGAGCGACGTATTTGTTCTTCGGAGCTATTGGCAAAAAAATCAAATTGCGGAATTTGGATATGAATATTATCGTAAGGAAGGAGTTCTTTGCATGAGAGTACTAAATCTTGAATGCCTTCAATGCCAAAGCTGGTAGATTTTGCAGGACCTAAGTCATCTGATATATAAAGTATATCATTTGTCAGGCGTGATTTCTGGCGCCTTAATATTTTACTCAAGCCCCACTTGCGTTCATTTGATAAACTGATCTTGGGTATAAGTATCGTACACGGATTATTTTTGTAAAAATAGTCACTTTGTTTTCGTCGTACCGTATCTACTTTCAAATATGAGACTATGGCCAATGATTTCTTGATGATAGGATTATCCATTTTGAGTATACTAAATTCGTATAAATCAGATTCATCTGGCAATGCACTAAACGAAATAGGAATGTAAATATTTACTACATATTTTCCTGTTTCGGCCAAATAGAAATTAAGCGGGATTTTTTTATTTTGAATAGGATCCTTAAGCAGAAGTGCTTGCTCATTCTTATCGGATGTAATACTGACAATCAGTTTTCGTTCTTCACCAAGATACATAATTGGCGCCGAAGAAATAGACATGCTTATTTCTGCAAACAGGTAATTTGATAAGAAAAATATAAGTATCAGGCCACGCATGCAGGAACTATATACCAGAATTAATATTGCTCATCCTTTTATATAAGAATTATTTCAGTATATCGAGGGAGTCAGGAAAAGATAAATGACAGGTGGCTAGATACAATTATTCAGTTCCAAACAGTGATAGCGGGAAAACCAGAAATCATTTATTGTATTTGGAGAGTGAAAATTATCAGGAATATTTGTGGATTCATTGGCTAAATTGTATTTCTCACCAAAGAAATATGTGTAAATACAGTAGTTCTAAAAAGGGAAATCTTTTCCGAAAATAGCTAATCAATTAAAGATTGTTTTATTATCTCCGATAAGTTTGATGTAGACAATCAACTCTAAAATAAGGAGGTGAAACAAGACTGAAACTTTTAATGGTAATTTACAATTATCCATTGCGTAAATTATCTCTCTCAAGCTAATTAATATCTGGTAAGGAATCAGGTAACAAAACATATACAAGGAGTATATATTATGGCTCTCGAAGTATTCAATAATACAAGTGCATTCAATGTCTTCGCAAACTTAGAAGCAAACTCAGCTGGCCTTAAAGCATCCATGGGCCGCCTCTCGTCCGGTACAATATCAGTGTTAGATGACCCGTCTGGTATAGGTATCAGTGAACGTATGCGTTCACAGATACGTTCATCAGAAATGGCACGTAACAATGTAGATAATGGTATATCTATGTTACAGACATCTGATGCATGGCTTCAGAAAATGAATGACATGCTTGGACGTATGCATGAGTTGGCAGTAGAAGGTGCAGACGGTACTAAAACAGGTACTGACTTAAGTAACATACAAACAGAATTCACACAATTGCAGAGTGAAATTACACGTGTAACTTCACGTAATACTGCAGCTGCAAAATTCAATGGTCTTTATCTATTCCGTGGTGGTAATGGACAGGCTGTTGTTGCAGGTGATGCTGTAGGTTCAGGTTCAATTAGCATTCAAATTGGTGCTGATACTGGCCAGTCTGTTAGTTTAGTTGTAGGTGACCTTGAGGTCGATAGTACTGAAGATATCGGGACTGTATCTACCTATACATACAGCTCTGATAATACTGTAAGTGCATCTGCACATACAGCAGTGCAATGGGGTAGTGTAATTGACACAAATAAACTGTCATCTACATCTGCCGATGCTATTGGTAAAATTGCGAAAGCGATTGACCATGTGGCAAATACTCGTGCATCACTTGGTGCGCAGCAAAACAGACTAGACCAAACACGTGAAGGTTTGATTGGTTATGAAGATAACCTGCGTGCAGCGGAAAGTAAAATTCGTGATGTTGATGTGGCACAGGAATCTACCGAGTTTTCTCGCTATCAGATTCTGTCTCAGATCAGTAATGCGATGTTGGCTCAGGCGAATCAATTGCCAGGAGCAGCATTACAGCTTATCGGTTAATATTAATCCGACGCTTAATCATATTAGGGTATCCGAAAGGGTACCCTTTTTTTATTTATTGCGCCTTGCCACTCCCGTTTTCTTGGCAGCCGCGATAACAGCTTTTGTTACAGCAAGTACGACATTTTTATCAAAAACACTCGGTACGATATATTCTTCAACGAGATTTTCATCTGGAATAGATGAGGCAATTGCTTTTGCTGCAGCCATCTTCATTTCAGAATTTATATCGGTGGCTCGCGATTCCAAGGCCCCTTTGAATATTCCAGGGAAACATAAAACATTATTTATCTGATTTGGATAATCGCTGCGCCCGGTACCAATGATCGATGCATAATGAGCAGCATCTTCGGGCATTATTTCCGGCGTGGGATTTGACATGGCAAATATCATTGGGCCCTTAGCCATAGTTTCAAGTTGCTCTACTGAAAGAACACCTGGTCCGGAAAGACCGACAAACATATCGGCCCCTTTTATGACATCTGTTAAACTTCCTGATTCATTATTCGGATTTGTTTTTTCCATATAGATTTTTTTGGGCCCTTCAAGATCTTTCCTGTCTTTTGAAAGTGCGCCTTTACGGTCACATCCAATAATGTTTTTCATCCCTAGCTCGAGCAGCATATCTGTACAGGCTGTACCTGCTGCACCTGTTCCAACAACGATGACTTTGAGGTCCTTGGCTTTTTTCTTAACAACTTTTAGCGAATTAATTACTGCTGCTGTAAGCACCACAGCAGTACCATGCTGGTCATCATGGAAAACCGGTATATCGAGTAACTCATTTAGCCTGCGTTCAATTTCAAAACAGCGAGGTGCAGAAATATCTTCTAGATTTATGCCGCCAAATCCTGGCGCAATATTTTTTACAATTAAAATAATTTCTTCCGTATCTTTTGTATCGAGACAAATGGGGAAAGCATCTACTCCTGCAAAATCTTTTAGAAGCATTGCTTTACCTTCCATGACAGGCATTGCAGCGTATGGGCCAATATCGCCAAGTCCCAATACCGCAGTACCATCGGATACAATCGCTATTGTATTTTTCTTAATGGTTAGATTGAATGCCTTTTTCTCATCTTTGTGTATGGCC
Source organism: Lentisphaeria bacterium (assembly GCA_013215875.1). Classification (GTDB taxonomy): domain Bacteria; phylum Verrucomicrobiota; class Lentisphaeria; order JABSQK01; family JABSQK01; genus JABSQK01. Next base: position 5,741 of record JABSQK010000428.1, on the reverse strand, counting down.
ATGCATACTTTCGCAACACCTGGCGTATATGCCATTGATAATTCATCCCGGGTTTTGATGGGAATTTTACTGATGACTTCTAGTTTTCCACCTAAGTGCAATAAGAACGTTCGGTCGGAAACGTTTACTACAGTTATGGCATCAATCTCTTTTATAGCATCAACAATTTGATCCGCATGTTCTTCGCCGCTTGTATTCACTGCTACGTCACGAACAATCAAGCCATTTTCAACATTGATAATATCGATTGCACCAATATTACCTCCAAGTTCTGCTATCCGTGTGGCGACTTTTGCAAGTCCCCCTGGGCTATGGTCCAGTTTAATGCGGATGATGATGGAATTACTTACACTTGTATATTCACTCATTTTTAGAGCCTCCTGAGTTAAAATTAACAGCTAAATGTTTATTTGTCAATTATTTCGAAAAATACTATTGGTATGGAATCTGCGATTGAATAATAAAAACAAAGGGTGGTAAGTATGAATCAATCAGAAAGTAGTAAAATGCAATCATTATTGGATACCAGGACTCAAGCAATACACATAAGCAAAGAAGACCGAGAGTTATTTAACAAAAACATCCAACGACCATTAATTAAGAAAGTTTTGTATATTAAGCAGTGAGAGCAAGCTAGGGTCGTTTTCAATCGCGGTAAATACTTTTTCTAATACCTCAGAGACACGACTTCGGGATTATTTATTCTTTATTGCCTTATTTATAAGCGACCGGTATTCTTTATTGTAGCCAACGAAGGCGTGTGTGACTTTGCCATTTTTAATTATTACAGTGGCGGGACAAATTCGAACATTAAACATTGCGTGTACAGCTATCGATTCTTTAAATATTTCTTCATCAGGTATTTTTTTAGTTTGCCATTTTTGTTTTGCATCTTTGGCCCAGATAATATCTAAATTTTGCAGATTTAAGATACTGTTAATTACATCGTTTTTATCACCAATATTTATGGCGAAAATTTTTATGGATTTCACTTCTTTTTGAAGTTTTTCTATCATTTTCAAGTAGGGGATGGTTGCCGGATCTTTTGCGGTCCAAAATGCGAGAATAAACGATTTAGTCTTATTTGGGGTTAATTCTTCCCCATTGCTTAGGTTTAAGGTGAATTTGTTGAAGGAAAACTCTTTTATGCTTTTACCTATTTTATAGCGAATTGACGAACTACTTGCTCTCTTTCCAAGTGGTAAATCATAATTAAGTATATCAGCAGTGTTAATTTTTGTTTTGCTATATGTTTCAAATGCCAACGCCCTTTTCCGTAACATTTCAGCATCTTTTCCATCATTGTCAAAACTTTTGTTCCATTTTTTATCTAATATATCAGCTTCCTCTTGAAGGATTTCTCCCTCTTCGCTCATGGTTTCTAATTCTTTCAGAATACTTTTTTTAGCTTTTTTGAATGATGAGCTAGTGGATTTATTCTTATAAATGGTGGCTATTTCCCGGCTAATTTTTCTGGAAAGGTACCCATGATGGTATTTTGGAAAGATAATTGAGGAACTTTCATCAATTCCTTTATAAAGATATGTTTGTTCGCCTGAGTATTCGTCTGCGTAAGAAAAAGAACATATTAAAATAGATATAAGAACAGTTTTCATTGTATCTCCAGCTTAATTTATTGTAGCCCACAGTAGCATCATTCTGATAAGTTAAAAGTTGATCATAGGAAAAGCCAAGTTGAATTTGCACGATTCAGCCGGAAAGATTGAAGCACAGACTCTTTTTAAGATTCTTACTTATCATCCGGCGTTTCCTGGGCATCTTTGTCTCCGTTCGGTGATTTTGTATACATGAGATCAATCGCTGAAATGAATGCCTTTGAATATGTATTGGCTTTGAACTTTAGAGTTAATTTCTTCTCTACTATGTGAGTGGCTTTCACATCAATAATTAATCTAAATGCTTTTCGTATAGGGACTTTCAAATTTTGCAGAATAAGTTCATCATTGATCCATAAGCTTTGGCTAATTTTTGAACTTAATGGATTATAGAATCTTAATTTCAATTTATAGGATCCTTTCTCTAGATCTTTATATTGGTAAATTATTTCATCTTTGCTTAAATTGTAAGATTTCAATATTGGGGGTAGTTGTTTATTGGAGAATTCTATATTATCACCCTTAACAAATTGAGGTGATTCTTCTTCATTTCCGCAATTATCAAATTGAACTGACTTATAGGTTTCTTCGCGTTTAAATGGTGTGCCGGATAGTTTATATTTATAGATTTTTTTACGTTCTACTTTGGGAGGTTTATTGCTAAATTTTAATTTATCTAATTCAACTTTGTCCTTATGGGTAATTTTTACGCCTAGTAAGGGGCCATTTTTCATGGTGATCATTTTGACATAGAGATGATTCCAGCCTTTTTCCAATTCAATCACTTGATTCCTAACAGGTCGTTTAAGTTCAACGTTATAAGGTGTAGAGATTCCAGAACCTCTTCTAAGGGATTGTCCATTCAACCATGCTTCAATATCACAGAATTTATCGTTGCCCTCTTTCCAGAAAGTCAGCTTAAACTCATTCATTGCCTGACTAAAAATCCAAGTCGAATAATAGGTTAATGAAATGCCCTTTTTTAATGAATCAATTTTAGGATAGAGTACTATCTTTTTATCTGTGTGTATTTCTTGCCAAAAGATGTGCCTTGCTCCAAAATAATGGGTAATATAAGAGGATTGCAGATCTATAAATTTACGTGCTTCATGTGGTGTTTTCTCTGTGTAGGTCTCATAAATAAATTGGTGTGCCTCTAACTGATTTTCAGGCATTTTTTCAAAGTCTTTATAACCGATAGGACCCAATGCTACCCAGTCAGGAATATAGCGTTTAAATACCTTATTTTTAGGTTCGTCTGTTTCTCCATTTTCAGTCACTTCCCCGTTTTCGGTGTCTTCATTATCGTTATCGTCATCGCCATCGTTATTGTTATCATTTTCTTCTGTATCATCGGGGGTCATTTTTTTGACCAGTGGATTTTGGTTAACAGGCGGGTCTGTCTTTTGTGATTTTTTTAATCCAAAGTAGAGACCAACTCCTATGATGATCGCAGCAAAAATGATTGCTATAAAACTTTTATTCGATGATTTTTTTATTACTGGATCCTGTATCATGCCACTGGAAACTCGAATGCTTTTTGTTGGCGCTTGTTTATTTTTTGCACTTCGGACCATTACTGTTTTGGTTCTTTTCCGTGTTTTAGTGCTTTCCTGAGAAGATGAAAAATCGAGAAATTCACGTACATTTCCAATCGATTGGGCAGAATCGAATTGTCCGAGAATCAAATCTGTTTGTTCACTGCTACCAATAATCCGTTTGACATCTTTCCTAAAGGAGTCAAAATCGTATGAGATCCGATGAAATGTTACACTTTTAGTATCACTGTCGTAGACACAATAAGATGAACGGGTATCACCATCCCTTGGCATACCAACAGATCCAACATTTACGATATAGCGATTGTCATGCTCTATTTCAAAATCAAGGGATGTATATTCTTTGTAGAGGTTTTTCTGGGTCAGCATATGAATTTTAGGAATATGAGTATGCCCAATGAATAGAAGTTGGGCTTCTGTTACTTCCCATGACGCTCGTGCCATTGGCTCATCAATCAAATAGTGGAAGGATTCCGGGTCTGTGAAATCTGCATGGCTCACAGAAAAGTCATCGTAGTCAATTGTGTAGCCCAGGGACTGAAACAAGGTAATCGCTTTTTTGTCCAGTTGATCTTTTGTCCACAGTATCATCCGTTGTGCATCTTCCCTGAAGAGTTCCGAATCGAGCCTTCCTGCTACCACTGCATCGTGATTACCTATGACAATGTCTGGTACATGGGCATAGACTGATGCAAGGACTTCAGCGGGCCTTGGTCCATAGCCGACGATATCGCCTAGGCAAATGATACGATCTACTTTCTGGACTTTGATATCAGCCAGGACAGTATTCCACGCTTGCAAATTCGCATGAATGTCTGATACGATTGCATATCTCATTTATATTTTTGTACCTATTTCTTTATAATAATTGTGTCATTGATAAGTAAGTAATTTAAATATCTTGTGCTATAATACAAGGCAAATCCTCAATGATTTTAATAAGTAATTTTATAAGAATACAGGAAATACCAGATGAATGATATTAGTCAAATAAAAGAATCAATCCGTGCATCTTTAAATGATTTGCTTCGCGTACATAGTGGCCGGCAAATTAATATAGATCCGGGTCCTGCAATTGAGCGTATAATTGACTATGTGCTTAAAGATGAGCAAATCACAGACTCGAACAGACATGAGCTATACTATATCTGGCTTGGCAAATCTGTTGCAATTGCTCAAGGCTGGAAGCAGAATGGTGTTTCTGAAATTGAGGATGTATCAGATACTTTAGAAAGCCTCAATAGCTATATCATGCAAACCTATGGTAAGTGATATTCACCAAAATTTGGGGCCATTATTCCTCAACGAGATCTAAAAGGTCGTCATCTTTGTTGAAATGTTGAATCACCCACTTTGACAAGGCTTCATCAGGATCGGAAACACCATTGCGTGTAACCTCAAAACGTTTTTTACCATTACTACGGGCAATAAGGTTCAAGCCATATTCATAATCTTTAAACTTATCATCACAGAGTGCACGGATAGTCTTACCGCCATCAATGCTTTCTTTTACAAGCGCATTCACTGCTCCTTTGGTAAATTCCAGATGAATATCAAAATCCTCACTAAATCGATTGGCAAAGTTTTGAACTTCTTCCTGCAAAATTTTATGCTGTTCATCGATGTTATCTTCAAGCAAGGTTTCGAGTGCCATGTTTGGATCTTTCACCGTTTCGCCATCTATGACCAATTCTTTAATAGCAGTTGATGGTAGTTCAAATTTGAAGTTTCTGAGTAATTGTTCCATCACAGTCATGAGTCCGCGGGCACCGGTTTTTTCCAAATGTGCACGCTCTGCAATATAGTCGAGGGCATCATCTTTCACATCCAGGAGAATGTCATAGCCCTCAAAATCAGTAACATACTGATTGAGTATGCTTCCCTCTGATTGCTGGAGAATTTGTTTTAAGTCCATTTTTTGCAGTTGCTGGCAGATGACTCGTACAGGTAAACGTCCTACAAACTCCGGCTCGAAGCCGTATTTTACAAGATCTTGAGTTTCCACATGGTCGAGGAACTGGCTGTCATCCAACAACTCATTTGTTTTTCCAAAGCCAATTTTTGATCCCTGGACACGATTTTTAATTTGTTCGGAGAGTTTATCGAAAGCCCCGCTTACAATGAATAAAATATGTTTTGTGCTAATATGGGATTTCTTGCCTTCACCGCCATGCATCATGCCCATTACAGATTCCATTTGGCCGATAAGGTCAGTTTGGCTGTGAAGATTTACATCTGTATCTTCCATTAATTTAAGCAGATTTGTCTGCACGCCTTTTCCAGACACATCGCGGCCCCCAGAGCTGCTTGCGGCTATTTTATCAATTTCGTCAATGTAAACGATCCCATATTGAGCCAGTTCGATATTGCCATCGGCCATTTTTACCAGATCGCGCACCAGGTCTTCTACATCATTTCCGACGTAGCCTGTTTCGCTAAACTTGGTTGCATCCGCTTTTACAAATGGCACACCAATGAGTCGTGAAATACAGCGAATCAGGTATGTTTTTCCCACACCTGTGGGGCCGAGTAATAAAATGTTCTGTTTTGAGTAATCTTTTTCTTT
>JABSQK010000427.1 GCA_013215875.1 Lentisphaeria bacterium | reverse complement strand
CTTATAAATGAAGCCAAAGGGTTTAATTACTCAAGATATCATATAAAGTAATTGAAATGGATATAAAAAGTAAATTTGAAGAGGAAGGCTATGTCAGCCCCTTAGATGCCCTGTCTGCGAATGAAGTACTTCATTACCGGGAATGCTTCGATGAACTTGAAGCGGAAGTTGGTAAAGATAAAGCGCAGATCAGTCTATCTTACAAAGAATTTGAATACCCCTGGATTTGGGAACTTGCGACCCATGAAAAAATTCTCGATCGGGTGCAGGAAGTATATGGTGAAGACATTGTTTTTATTGCCACACATTTTTTCTGTAAATATCCTGAAAAAGAAAAAACTCATTATGTCGCCTGGCACCAGGATGCCACTTATTGGGGAATAAAACCAAGCGAAACGATTACTGTCTGGTTGGCGCTAGATGATGTTGACGTAGAAAATGGTTGTATGCAGGTAATTCCACACTCACATAAACTCGGAATACTGGAACATGGCAAAGGGGATGAGGAAAGTAATCTGCTCAGTATCAATCAAGCAATCGATGAGGACTTATTTTCACCTGATACAGCAGTTAATTTATGCATGAAAGCCGGGCAACTGTCCTTGCATGAGGGGCGTACTATTCATGGAAGCCAGTCCAACTTATCCGATCGGCGCAGATGCGGTCTTACGATTCGCTACATTCGTCCAAATGTTGTACTGGAAGGTGAAAATGAGCGCTGGAACCCTGTTCTTCTACGCGGTGAAGACCGCTATGGTCATTTAGACTATGTCAGATGATACGCCCTCAGAAGAAGTCGACAAACAGGCAAAAAGAAAATTAATCTTTGAGTGGACCGGTGTGCTGCTTATATCCGCATTGTTTATTTTTGCTGGATTTGCCAAGCTCAATGAAGATGCCCTGATTAATATTCGAAAAGCGATCATCGCCGCAACCGGCCTCCAATATACCACAGCCGAATTTCTCAGCCGATTGCTGGTAGCATTAGAAATCGGTATTGGCATAGCACTCATACAAAAAAACTATCGAAAAAAGATTCTCATTCCTCTAGTCATTGTCATACTGACTGGCTTTAGCATCTATCTGATTGGCAACTTAAGTCAGGAAGATTGTGGTTGCTTTGGCAGCTGGCTGCCCATTACCCCAAAAGCAGCCCTGGCAAAAAATATCGTGCTCATTATTATTGCCATTCTTGTATTCAAATTTCACCAGCCCGTGGAATCTAATAAAATAGTTGTGCCAGCATTTATCCTCTTTGCAGCACTCATTTTTACGTTTTCTCATCAAGGGATGAAAAAGGAACCAGACAACAAATTTGCGGCAATTAATGAGCTGGATACAAAAATTGATCTAACTAAAGGAACCCGGGTTCTGGCATTTCTAAATTTAAGTTGCGACCATTGTAAAGACCGAGCAACAGAATTGGCAGCGCTCGCCGATGAGTTTGAATCGCCGCCACCTGTATATTACATCTTTATGGGAGACCCAGATACTATCGAAGATTTTATGGGTGAAACCGGTTCAGATTATCCGTATTTACGCATAATAGCAACCCTATTTTTTGAGTATATAGGTGAAGCACCACCACGAATTTATTTCATTGCTGATGGACAGGAAATCCGTCATTGGGATAATGCAGACTTTAACATAGACCAAATCAAAAAAATATTACAAAAATGAGCCTATTCAGCAAAGAAGATTCTATTATTATACGAAAGCTGAAGGAACTGATTTATTGCAACCCCTTCCTACCCGATCGCATTGAAATAGAAAAAGACATATTGCAGGGAAAATATAAACCCGTTGATACGGCATGGAGCCTAAAAGCAGGTGGTAACTTTGGCAATCCAAATCTCGATCTCATCGATAAACTGGCAAAAGAAAAACTCGACAAATCCCTCGATAAATTAAAAGGTAGTGCAATTGCAGAAGAAGACCTGGATTTATATACAAGCCTCACTCTCTACGTACTCTACCACCAGCATCGCGCCGACTTCAGCAAATTAATAAAAAAACAGGAACAGGATATAGTCGCAAATCCAAAAGTCGAATTCTATGACGACTTCCTTGCCGATTTTGTTAAGTATGCCATCGTCATTAAAAAATTTAAGCATCTCTACCCCTGGTTTACAGCGCCACATCTATTTGCTTTAATGTTTCAAATTCGCCGTGCTTTTAATTACACCTTCGAATGCATCATTGGCAGTACAGATGCACCCATCAAGCTGCGCGCATCTGTATGGCAGTCCATATTTACACACGACCTCGCACGCTATCAACGGTCGCTTTATACGAGTATGGGAGAAATAAATACATTGATTGGCGGGCCCAGCGGTACAGGAAAAAGCCTCATTGCCAAAAGTATCGCCATGGCGCGCTATATACCTTTCGACGAGGCAAACCGGAAATTTGAAGAAAACTTTAGTGCAAGCATGCACACGCTAAATTTATCGTCACTCTCAAAAAATTTGCTGGAGGCAGAAATTTTCGGTCATACAAAAGGCGCCTTTACCGGAGCGATAAGTGAGCGCATCGGACATTTGGAATATTGTTCAAACAACGGCACATTATTCCTAGATGAAATCGGCGAGACGTCAAATGACATACAGGTAAAATTACTGCATGTTTTGCAAAGCAGAGAATTTCACCGTATGGGAGATACCCAAACACGAACGTTTCAAGGCAAGCTTATCGCCGCAACCAACATCGACCTAAACGAAGCATTGGCAGATGGCCGTTTTCGTTTGGACTTTTATTACCGCCTGTGCAGCGATTACATCGAAACCCCCGAACTAAAAACTATTTTGGAGAGCCGCAAGGACGAGCTTCACAATATGATAGGTGTTCTCATTAAACGCATTACCATTGGAACAGATGGTCCAAATTTAGTCGACTATAT
>JABSQK010000426.1 GCA_013215875.1 Lentisphaeria bacterium | reverse complement strand
GGCATTCAGCACACCGTTTGCAGCAACCAGATTGGATGTGCAGCCACTCTTAAATCCTCCAAAATTGCCCACGCCGCTATTTCCTTCCAGGTCATAGAAGCCAGCCGCCCCACTACGAAAGGTCAGCAGGTATTCGCTCGCAATGGCTGTATTGCAGCCATGGTTCCGTCGAAAGATCATGGCTTCTTTGGCACCGGTAACCGGATTGGTAATCGTATATGGCTTGCCTGTAAGGATGTGGAATGCGCCTGCTGAGATTTGATAGGAGTTTGATGTTGTCAGCAAAAAGTCATTATGTAAAACTAATGGACCCGTGTATTTACGGTCCGGGTTATGCCAAAGAACTTTGCCGTCTTTGGCATTATAGGCAATAACCCCTTTGTTTACTTCGTATCTGCCACGGTCACTGCCGCTGGCACCCGCCTGAACAAGCACTCCGTGTTTTTTCGAATAACTTAGCCAGGTACCGAAAACATCTTTGTTCTCCTGCCAGATAACTTTGCCGGTCTTAGCATTGTATGCGACGATACGAAATGTTGCCGGATCGACCTTCTTTTTTGATTTTAAAATATAAACAATCGACCTTGGCAGTTTATCGAGACAATAAATGAAATCGTTCCCGGCAATGAGTCCGTTGTGAATAAAACTGTGCTTGGCTGTTGCACGCCATAGTTCTTTGCCACTGTGCCGGTTAAATACCACGATGCCCTTGCTTGCGCCATACTCAGTGGTACGGCGATAGGTACCAAACTTCGACTTGTCTTCACCCCTGCTTTTACTGTAATCAGCAAAGCCATATCCACCAATAAGCAGATCCTTGTAGATGCCAAGATATCCCCAGCTGACATCCTTATCTCCGGCTTTCGGCATGGAAATAGTTTTTAAAGTTTTGCCTGTTCTTAAATCGAGTAAGACACAGTTGGTACCGAGAACAAGATAGATGCCTTCGGCTGTCACCACATAGTTTGACCCACGGACATTGGCCCCGGGAATATGCACTTGATTATAAGCGGGACTCAGTGGGGTATCTTTATAGGTTTTATCCCAGAAAATTCCTTTCATGCCCATTTTTTTGAATGTTTTCATCCAAACCACCCGGCCTGTATAGACATCTCTAACACTGAGTTTATTATGTCCTTCGATAACTAAATAGCCACCGAGTACTTGCTCTGGTGGGCCATGCCCATGACGTGGCAGTACATCCAGATTGGAACTTCCACCAAACCACAAAACACCCAGGGGCAGCTTTACGAGCTTATCATCTGATTTTACCGTATTGGCAATATTGCCATATTGGTGTGTCCAGTCTGCTGCTCCATCTAGGGCACCCTTACGGGTGATGAGCAGACCATCTGGAACAACTCTGACCTCTGCTTTGGACAGTTTGATAGCTTTTATCTCTGCGATTCTAAGTGTAGGTGACGTCATCCAAATCGAACCGCCATAAGGTCGTACCGATTTGTAGAGTTGTGGCAAATCTTTTATTTGCAGTTTATCAACGATTGTAAAATTCGCCATGTAAGCCGGTGCTTGAAAGCTGGCAATCGAACCATGGTGTATCACAATCCGATTTCCGTATAGCCCTGCTCTATCATAACGTAAACGTAATTCATCGACTTTTTTCTTGTCCGCAGAAACGACATCGAGGCGTAGTTTTGTTAATTTCACCATGGCATCGATTATGCTTTCGTCGTGGCCAAAATATAATCCATAGCCATCATATGCAGCAGCCTCTTTTAAAACCTCAGTTACAGCCATGAGCTTGATGAGTTGTTCAGGGGTTTTAGGTAGCGCTGTCACTGCCTCCTTCAGAATGAATGCGGTCTCTGCTTTCTTTCCAAATGCATGAATTGACCCATCGAGTGTCACAGCGAATAATTTGCCATTGGCCGCGAGAAGCCGTTGTACAGAGCCTTTCACTGCTAT
>JABSQK010000425.1 GCA_013215875.1 Lentisphaeria bacterium | reverse complement strand
CTGACGCCCGAACAGATCGCCGAAGTCTGTGCCATAGGCTTAAAAATTGAAGACTACTTTGGTAAACCTCAGGACATCGAATGGGGCTGGATAGACGGCAGCTTTGCCTTACTGCAAACCCGCGCTATTCGCGGCCTGGATATTGTCCGCGATGTCGAAGTCGGGCGACTTGCAGAGATTGACCGTTTAAAAAAACTGACCACTGACAAACGTCAAGTCTGGGTCACTCATAACCTCGGTGAAACCTTGCGCGCGCCCATGCCACTGACCTGGGATATTATGCAACAGTTTATGAGTGGTGACGGTGGTTTTGGCCGCTTTTACCATGACCTTGGCTATCGGCCGTCACCCTTGGTTTGCAAGGAAGGTTTTCTCGAACTGATCGGTGGACGGATTTATGCAGATCCCGAACGTGCTGCCCAGCTCTTCTGGGGAGACAGCCCATTTTGTTACGACCTTGATGCCCTGATCGAGGATCAGAGTATACTGGATCAGGCTCCGGACAAATTTGAGCCAAACAATGCGGATGGCGCATTTTTCCTTATTGTGCCTGGAATTATTGCTACGATGTGGCGCAAATCACGAATTGGCAAGCAAATGAAAAAAACCGTTGAGGATCATTTCAAATCGACAATTCTGCCACCTTACCTTGCTTATGTGAAGGGTAAACGAGCGCAAGATCTCACGGCTTTAAACACAGCAGATTTATGTGCAGAACTTGAAGAGCGCAGACAGAAGGTACTTGTAGACTTTGCCAAAGAATCGCTCAAACCCGGGTCTATTGGCGCGATTGCTTTCGCAGAATTACGCAACACATTAATCCAACTCATGGGTGAAGAAGAGGGCGGCAAACTTGCCTTTAACCTTACAGTGGGCCTCGATGGTGATACAACAGTCGATCAAAATGAAATGCTATACCAGGTCGCCCACGGCAAAGCTACAATGGCTGATTTTCTTGAACTTTATGGTCATCGCACCGTTGGCGAAATGGAACTGTCTGAGCCACGCTATCGTGAAGATCCGACTCAGCTGGATAATATTTTAACAAGCATGAAAAAAAGTGCTAAGTCACCCGGTGATCTTCATCACGGACATATTGAAGAACGTACAAAACTGGAAAAGGAATTGCCAGAACTGTTGGTCAGCTGGGGCGGTTCCTCGTTGCAGGAGAAAATTCAAGAGAACTTAAAACTCACTCAGGAATTACTCGCATATCGGGAATCGGGCAAATACTACTTAATGATGGGCTATGAACTGATTCGTCTGGCAATCCTAGAATTTTCGAGACGCTGGGACCTGGGACGGGATATTTTCTTTCTTCAAATTGATGAACTTGCTGGATTCGAAGGCCGTCGCGACGAACTTTTAGAAACCATTGCTGCACGCAAAATTCGCTGGCAGTCACTTCAACGTTTGGATATGGCCGATGTGATTGACAGCGATGAACTTGATAAACTTGGCCTGCCGCAGGTTTATGAAAATGCAACTGAACTTGAAGGTGAAGCGATTGCTGCGGGAGTTGCAAGTGGTACAGCACGAATCGTTTTTGATCCACGAGAAAGCCGCGACCTTGGTGAGGATTGCATCCTAGTATGCACATCGACGGATCCGGGTTGGACACCGCTATTTGTAAATGCACGCGCCTTAATTGTTGAGAAAGGCGGGGTCTTATCACACGGTGCAATTGTCGCTCGTGACTTTGGTATTCCGGCCGTCGTATGTGCCGGAGCAACCAAGCGATTAAAAGAAGGTGACAAAGTGCGCGTCGATGGTAACCGTGGCATCATTAGTATAATGGAGAGCGATAATGCTTGAATGGTTTAACAACACAATCCTGCAAATAAGCGACCCGGTTCTAAACTGGCTGCTGAGTTTGCCGCTTGACCTGACTCTGTTGATCGTTTCCATCGGTACCGGAGCAATCATTACCTATTCACGAAAATTCACCTCAAATCAAGATTTTCTCAAGCGTTGCGATGCGGACAAAAAGCGCTTGAAGGAACTCATTAAAGAAGCTAAAAAACGTGGCGATAAAGAGGCAGCCAAACGCCACATTAACACACGAAACATGATCAGTATTTCCACATTGAAACAGGAAGGATTACCGCTACTGGCTGCCATTCTTCCCCTGGCTATTCTTGGTACCTGGGCTTTTCAACGTCTGGCTTACATCCCACCGCAAGCAAAAGAAACCATCGTAGTAAAAGCCTATTTTCCCGTTTCCGCTGTTGGCGAACTGACCCATATCCTACCTCAGAAAGGTCTAAAGTCTGGCAGCGATGGTCAGCAATGGATACAGGAAATCCTTGAGGAGAAGGATGCAAAAACAGGCGTTATTCTAAATGGTGTAGCCAGCTGGCAATTGCAGGCAGGTGCCTCTGTGAAACCCTATCAACTGGAAATCCAACGAGGCGAAGAAAAGGTTCGCAAGGAACTACTGGTTGGGCAAAGGACCTATGCGCCACAACTGGCATTTTATGATTCGGGTAAAGCCGCCGACTGCGTTGAAATCGTCATGAAACCGGTGAAGTTTCTTGGTGTGGTCCCAGGTGTAGAGATGCTATTTTTGGCGCCTTGGCTGCTTGCATATTTTCTCATTGCTATCCCCTCAGTAATGTTGATCAAGCGAGTGGGAAAAATTTATTAATCTTTTTTAGAAAAAGAGACAGGAACTAAAGAGTCAATGGAAAGACTCACTAAGTAAAGCAACTATGGCATCGACATTTTTACCACCCATCATTGGCAAACTTCGGCCGGATTTTCATTCCCTAGAAAGCATGGGTTGCAGACAATCATGACAACGCGTAACGTTTAAACGAGAGGAATTAGATATATGAAACGATGGTCCGTTGAGAAGACACAAGCATGGGGCGCGCGACAACCCTGGTT
>JABSQK010000424.1 GCA_013215875.1 Lentisphaeria bacterium | reverse complement strand
GGCCAGGTAAATGAAAAGCGTACAATAAAAATAACAATTCCTGCAGGTGTCGATACTGGTAACCGTTTACGTGTATCTGGCGAAGGTGAGCCTGGAGCCAAAGGTGGACCAGCAGGTGACTTAATTGTCGTATTGCACGTGGAAGAACATGATATTTTCAAACGGCACCATAACGATCTGGTCATTGATGTACCCATTGATTTTCCAACGGCGGCCATGGGCGGATCTATCGAAGTACCCACTATAACAGGCATTGCCAAACTCAAAATTCCGGCTGGCACACAAACAGGCAGTATATTTAAAATGCGCAACAAGGGTGTCTCTTCTGTTAATGGAACGGGACGCGGCGATCAGCATGTACATATCACTGTGGAAGTACCAAAAAAACTGACCTCAAAGCAAAAAAAGATCTTGGAAGAATTTCAGGATTCGCTGGAAAAGGGTGCTCATCCTAAGATGGATTCGTTTATGGAAAAACTGAAAAACTTTTTTACAGACGAAAATTAAGCTTATTTAATTCTAAGAGTCGGTCAGCTGCCATTAGGTCGACCCCCGCCAATTCATCAAGTGTAAGCCACTGAAATGCCTGATGCACTCGCAAGCAAATTTCACCAGTAAGGATTGTGCATTGAAAAACTGACAGCCGTAATGTGCCAGTATCTATCGGGTAATCGATACACTGCAGAAACGCTTGAATTTTAATCGACAGGGAGAGCTCTTCTTTTATCTCGCGAATCAGGCAGGCTTCAAGATTTTCATCCGCTTCCAATTTTCCGCCTGGAAATTCCCATTTGCCGTTTAAGCGCTGGCAAACCAGGACTCTGTTGCCTTCCAGAATTACAGCTGCTGTGACTTCCATTATTGCTTTTTCTGTCATTCCAGATACATTTTTATAATGATTAATTTTCTCATAGCTCTAATAGTTATAGTAATTGCAGCCATACCTTTTTGGGTCTTGTACAAGCTATGCCAAACAGTAAATTGTCCAAATTGCGGTTCTGAAGATTTGGAATCACCTGTAAGCTGCAGAAGCAGCTATTGCAAACGGGTCTGTCAAAGTTGCGGAACAGATTTTTGATTTAGAAAACGTTTCAAGCGCTGCTTAAGTTGTTTATTTTCTCCATCTTTTATATAAGCTATGATTATTTTCTGCAGGTTCTTGGGTTTGTAGAGCAAGAGCAAGTATTCTGCTAAAATTTGAATCTCTTTTTCATCATCGTAAAGACTATCCTCAAGAATACCTTCCCAGGAAGGCACTTTGCGCTTTGCTAATTGCACCATTGCCTCTTTGCGCACATTCACTGAATCATCCAGAACGAAATCACTTAATATCTCTTTGAGCTTTTCTGCAGGGTGTCGTCCCGTGGCTCGTATAGCGAAGATACGAACATCCGCATATTTGCTTTTTGATATTTCTTTTATGTCGTCTAACTTTATATTTTCTCTTACGAGTATGTCTGCTACACAAGATCGCACATTTTTACTGGCATCTTTTAGCATGGATTGCAAAAGTCCCTTATCTTTCATTGATCTGTACTTCCAAAAATAAAGATACAGGGCTTGCACTCTAAATGCAGAACGCGGGTGCTTGAATAAGTCAAGAATTATTAGTCTGGCTTTGCCTTTTTCTTTGATAGTAGGGATCTCTTTGATAATTGTGATTCCCTGTTCCGACTTAAGTTGGGGGTTTTTCAAACGTTTTAGCAGTGCTGGCCAACGGCTATGGAAACCTTCTCGAACCAATCCAATTAATGCCTCAGTTGAAATTTCAAAATCGTTATCTTTTTCAAGAACTTTTAAAAGCTCTTCACGGCCATTAAAATTATTCTGACTGAGGATTTTCACTAATCTTAGGCGAATTCTTTTCTCTTTATCGTTTAGCAATCCCTTCACATTTGGGCAAAATAAAGCATAACCTAAAGTATTAGCGGCGGCAATTAAGGCATTTATTCGTACCTGATGGTTTATATCCGACAAGCCGGAAATAATCATTTTTTTGGTCACCAGCTCAGAATAGGTTCGCAAATTTTTATACATGTTCTGGCGTACAATATCGTCTTTATCATTAAATGCAGATGATAGTTTGCCTAAAGTATCTACTGGAATTTTAGAATTGAATCCATAGATGAGTCTAAAAAAGCTGTATTTCCTCGGAGCATTCGAACTGACCAGGCGCCGTATACTGACATTTTCATCCCCAATCATATTCAGAAATTTAATGAGTGCATCACGTTTTAAATTAACAGCCGGACCGACTAGTGGTACTAAAGCCTGTAAGCGATTTTTAGCATTGGCATCATCCAAAGAAATAAGCAAACCTGCTATAGCAGCTGGTTCTGATTTATATTTGGAAAGCACCAGAATTGAACGGTGACGAACAGATGCATCCTTAGATTTGAGATCGCGAAGACAATTTTCAACGATTTCTACTGAATTGGCCGCGCTGAGAGTCGCATTCAAAAGAAGAAAATAGAGCATATATTTCATAAAATAGAGTAACTCCAATTGAACAAAAAAAAAGAGCCGGTGATGTAAAATCACCGGCTACAAACATGGGATGGTAAAAACTTAAAAGGAGCCAGTGACCTAAATCACTGGCTCCCATCATGGGGGGATGGTAGGGGTGTCTGCTAGGCAGACAGACGCATATAGCAAAAATCATGCCAATATATATAAATGAACCTGTCAAATGCCTATATGTCAATATTCGTATCATTTAGACTGGCAATAATGTCAACGTAGGTTGACTAAGTAAGGGAAAATTCACATACATGATAATTGATATGGGGAACTGCAGAAATTGAGCTCAGATCTACCATTATTTAAATATATGTTAAGAAAACTTCATAGTAAGTCTTTATATTAACCATAAGTTTTCCTATACTAAGGGCTATGAATAAAGTCGTAATAGATCTGGAAAAAGTGGACACAGGAATTTTCACATTAATAAAAGATGATAATCTTTCAGCAATTGAAAGTTTATTAGAAACAAGCCCCGAAGCAGTGAATGAGTGGCAGATGTCCGGCTGTGCAACACCCTTACATGCAGCAGTAAATAACCCCGATTTAGCTAAACTCTTATTATCCAAAAGTGCAGATATAGATTTGATAAATAATGACCATGACTTTATTAAACCAATCCACCAGGCGGCAATTTTTTGCGACCTCGACTTTGCCAAATTATTAATCGACCATGGTGCAGATACCAAAGAACATTGTTGCCATGGCACTCTCTTACATTGCCTGCTTTTGAATAAAGAACACTTAAATGAAAACTTCCAAAAATTCGCTGAACTCATATTAAGCTCCGGCGTTAAAATAAATGAATTTGTCAACCCTGGTCACGACCAGTGGACAGCACTTCACCAGGCAGCTAATGAAGGTCTTATGGGGGCAGCAATGTTCCTACTTGAAAATGGTGCAGATACGACAATTGCCCAGGATGGCCTTACAGCAAAGCTTATCGCTGAAGTAAATGGTCACAATGAACTCGCGGAAATCTTATAGCTTAGACCTTGGCAAGGCCTCACTTACATGTGTAACGCACGTTGCGCCGTGGCCATTAAAGCAGCTTCCTTAAGAGACTCAGTATAGGTCGGATGTGCGTGGCATATACGGGCAATATCTTCAGCGGATGCTTTGTACTCCATCGCCACAACTGCTTCTGCAATCATATCTGCACAGCGCGGGCCGAGCATATGAACCCCGAGGATTTCGTCTGTTTTCTCATCTGCCAGCACTTTTACAAAACCATCTGTTTCTTCCGATGCTCTGGCGCGTCCACTGGCCTTAAATGGGAAGCTTCCTTTTTTATAGGCAATGCCCTTTTCTTTTAACTGTTCTTCTGTTTGCCCTACAGATGCAGCTTCGGGCCAGGTATATACCACACCGGGAATGAGATTATAATCAATATGGCTGTGCTGCCCGTCGAGACTCTCCGCGACAGCTACGCCCTCTTCTTCTG
>JABSQK010000423.1 GCA_013215875.1 Lentisphaeria bacterium | reverse complement strand
GCTGGATTATCGATGGCCGGGAAATGTTCGCGAACTTGAGCAGTGCTGCAGAAATATAATTGTCCGTAATGACTATATACCCCTGAGTATTTTTCAGGATAAAACTTTTAACAAAGCATTTGTTAAAGGTGAACTAAAGGCAACTGAATTACTTGAGCTCTATTGCAGCCATCTCTATAAAATTCATGGCAGCTATACCAAAGTTGCTGAGATGCTCGATATGGACCGACGAACTGTAAAAAATCATGTAAATACCGAGATATTAAAGCGCTACAAGCTGAATGATTAATATGAGCCGTTACCTGCACCTTACTTTTGAACAGTAAAAATCTCCGTTTACTCCCTATATTTTCATTAATAATTAAAAATCTTCTCAATTTAGATTAGATATATAGCAGAATAATAAGGGATAGAATGACTGAGGAAATAAAAGATAATGCGCCTGAAAAACCATGTATCATGGTCGTGTCCGCTATCTTCCTCGTGGCATTTTTATTTTATTGCAAATCTATCTCATTTGAATTTTTGAATTGGGATGACGACCCGCTTATAACAAATAACCCCCTAACAAAAAGTTTTTCTCTAAGCAATATTTTTCAGCTATTTATACCCGGATCCATCAAAGAGGAAATGCTATATATACCCCTCACCTATCTCAGTTTCGCCATAGAAAATATTTTCAGCGGGCCAAATGCAAAGTTAACTCATGCAATAAATTGCCTTTTGCATGCCTGCAATGCAGTTTTGCTTTTTCTCTTTTTAGATAAATTAAAAATTAAAAATTATCTCGCCATCGCTGCAGTGTTAATTTTCATTCTACATCCCATTGTGCCCGAGACTGTGTGCTGGGGCATGGGTCGCAAAGACCTCTTATCAACCGCCTTTGCCTTAATGACACTTATGAGCTACAACTGCTACCTCAATTCAGATAAAAAGTTATCGCTCATCCTCACATTTGTTTTCTTTCTTTTAGCCAGTCTCTCGAAACCATCATTGATTATTTTGCCCGGTCTTCTTGTCGCCCTACACTTTTATATAAAAGGATTTCAAAAAGATAAATTGCTGACTAAAAACCATCTTATTCAGGCGGGATGTTTTGCAGGGTTAATGATTCTCATATTCTGCTTAAACATGAATGAAAACGGCCAGGAAAATCTTTTGGTAAAGCCCGATGCCGGACTGCGCATCCTAGCGATTCCCTATATGATAACGAATTGGATATTGCGATTCACATTAATAAAACCAGTAAATCCATTTTATATGTGGCCGCCATTAAATATGAATACACTGCTGCCTTATTGCCTTGGCCCGCTACTCATTGTGCTCAGTATTTTTATGCTTTATAAGAAGAAACAAATGCAAGCGTTGTTATTTCTCAGCCTCACTTTGCTATCATTTGTTCCTGCCGTCCTGGTTGTCATTCAATACAGAAACTTTATCAGCGCCGATCGCTACGGCTACTTTCCTCTCTGTTTTATTTCTGTGGCTGTACTCATTATTGCCGACCAGCTTGTTAGCAAAAAGGAAATTATTATAGGCTTAAGTTCACTCGTAATTATTTTCTGCGCTGTCAAAAGCTGGCAGCAAAGCGCCGTCTGGAAAGACAGTATTAGTTTGTGGGAAGCAACACTGGAGATGAGTCCGGATAATCCATTCGCCCGGCAAAATCTTGGTGCTCAATATATGAATGAAGATACTCAAAAGGGCATCAACCTATTAAAAGAAGGCCTTACTAAAACGCCAGACAATTTTTATGCCTTCCAAAGCTTGGGGGCAGCTTATCAGGAAATTGGCGAACATAAAAAATCCATTCCAATCTATCTGAAAGGCATTCAAGTAAAAGATGATTATGCCGGACTGTGGATCAACCTTGGCATTGCCTATCTGGAATTACGTAACTATGACAAGGCGGAGGAATCATTAATTGCCGCATACAAGCTGGACCCAAATAATCTAAAAGTGGCCGTATCTCTTGCCGCTGTATATGAAAATAAAAAGCAATATCAAAAGGCATTGGCACAGGCCACCCGCGCTACAAAACTCGATCCCCTATCGTCTAAAGCATGGACGCGAAAAGCCAG
>JABSQK010000422.1 GCA_013215875.1 Lentisphaeria bacterium | reverse complement strand
GTATTCAAGCGGCATTCCCTTCTTATCATTTTTTACAGGGCTTGCTGGCTCTGGATTTGCTGTAGAAGATTCAGATTTTGTTTTGGCGGTGGATTCAGTGTTTGCCACATTTTCCTTTTTCCATTCGGCTGTTGTCTTTGACAGTTCTGTGCGGTAACTGCGAAAATACCAATCCTGGCCATCGATACTCCACTTGGTCTTTATATTGTCTCCACCCAAAGAATATAGATTTGACAAGAATACCCAGCCGCCAATAAACAAGCCGCCACCGATACCAATGATCATCGTATATAAAAGGTGCCTGGGAATGATATTATAGCGTTTGCCAAATTCAATGAGCTCCATTTGCGCCCCGGGAATAAAGAAGAAAACTGAGACCGTTAGAAAACCTGAAGCGATTAATGTAAACATCATCGTCTGCGGTCCAAAACTCGCCATGCCACCGAGGAGAGCGACAAGCAGCATGCTGTTATATGGGGAAAAGTAGCCACCCGGCAAGCCGCATTCGCTGCGAAATTTGGCGCAGACAAAACCGATTAATAAAAGAAAGGAAAAGAAAATGAGAATGGCCACCCAGTTGAGACCCAGCCATACAGACCAGGCAACAAAGCCAAGAGGTACCAGTGCCAAAATAATCAACGTGCTGCGATAGGATAAAACCTCACCCTTGCTCTCGTCGTTCCTGGTACAGGCAATACTCACAACATCGAACAGGTACTTTCTTGCTAAAAATAAAACGAGCACACCATAGGCCAAATAAGCGCCAATTGGCTGCTGCCACTGGAATGGGTATTGATTATCAAGTGCTTTCAAATTATAGACCTTGCCAATACCATGCAAGGACTGAAACATCATCATTCCGATAATAAAACTGAAGAGAATATTTACCTCAAAAAAGAGACATATGGCAACCACTAAAAACGATACCTTAAAATTGAGGTTTCCAAATACGGCCTTTATTCCTTCTGAGCTGCTAGCGGTAATTTTATTTGGGGAAAGTGCTTCAAAAATAAAGTTGATGTTTGGTACAGCGGGGTTGACGCTGTGCCAAAAGCGCATCATTCCCCAGCAGAATGCAAAGGCAGCCCCCCACCAGAAAATCTTGTTTCGAAATACCTGGGCGAATTTCGGTGTGCCATCCGCATCTGGATCATCCAAACCGAGCATGGCACCTGGAATCTGAAACAAGGGAAAGGGGAATCGCTCATTTTCAGCCCATTGCCGGCGCATGATAATGTTGATACAGAATGTACCGATGAGCAGTAAGCTAATGGGAATCGACCAAGTTATCGCTGGAATGATCCAGGCTTTCACAGGAATGTAACCGCCCACTAGGTATGAAAATCCAGCCAGGGTAAACATGTTATCCGGTTTAACAATAAGATTTGCCCGGTCTTCCACAGGCAACTTAGCAAACTCCGATTCTGAAATCACCCGTTTACCGCTGAAGGCGGTCTTAATAACACTAAAGTTGAAAAACTTTGGGTCATGTATTTCCAGACTTCCGGGTCCACGTAAACCGATTTCCAAATGAATATTTCCTGTGCTATCTGGTGCAATACTTGCTGAATTGCTACCGACTCGAATAAACCCCTCCTGGCGAATATAGGGATCTGTGTGAATAAAGGATTGTGTGGCGGGATTGCTGCCCTGCAAAAGGTAAACCGGTGTCGTATCGCCATCATGATAAAACCGCGCAAAATAATTCGAGCCTTTTAGCAGGTCTTTGGGTAAAAGCAAAACACTGAAAAAATAAGCCTCACCGACCCGAACGGAGTCTTCGCCTATAGGAATGTCCAAACGGATAAAGGACTCTTCCGCCTCTTTTGTATTCTTCAGCAATGGCAGCTTTGTTTGCTTGCCGGAAATCGCTCGTTCATTCCAGGTTAAATTCCCTTTGCCTGTTCCTGTCGAGAGCTGCTCAGCAATTAAGTTTTTGCCATGCGGCCACAGATTGTCGTGCACACCATCGATATTTTGGAAATTTCCTGTACGCGGGATGGAGGTCGTCAGTGCAAAAAAGCGATGCCACATGCCTTGTGTCATCATCGGTACGGAAAGTATCATAGTAAACAGGACACAGAATGTTTCCTGCTTGCTGAGCAGGGTAAATTTACTCAGAGAAAAAATAATGCCACAAACCGTGATCAATCCGAGAAAGACTGAGAGTGCAGGAATAGCCACCGATTGTTCAGCCATATCACTGCCGCCAATAATCATTTCATCTACCTGCAGGTACATGCCCATAACCAACATGCAAAAAATGCTTGCTGCAATTGCCCTAGGTGTCATCCCGGGTATCTGTTGAGATTTACTCACGAAAACTACCCTGTATTTGTACGAATTTTAAGTATAGAAATAGACTGAATATGACCAGTATAATACACCATAAGATAGACTCAATTTCTCATTTGAAAGTAGAGAACATACACCGGTTTGAAGCGCTTTAAAGCGGCGCTTTTTCATCATCATTTTCTCTCTATTTGGTCAGGACGAATTCAGGCCATTGTCCGATATCGGAGTTGGTGTTTACGTTAAAGCCACCCAGCATAACGCCGTGGGTCAGTAAACGGGTTCCCTTGGGATTCGGGTCGTCACGGTCGAAAAGAGTGAGGGACAGGCGGTAACGGCTGCCCGGACGCAGATCGAGGGGCGAGACCAACTTCTTCGGATAGGACCATTCATAGACATAGCCTGTCTTCGTACGTTTGACCGCGATGCTGGCGTCTTTAACATCCATGCTCCCACCGCTGGCAGCGCCTAAGCGAAAGATTCTTGCTGTGCCGTCCTTGCAGGGTCCGAGATGGGAGCGGTAGAAGCCCTGGTTAAACATCCCGCCTTTCTTCCAGCCCCAGGGATAGAGGCCCAGCATGATGTTGTCATCGACCCAGATGCTAGCTGTGTTTGCGCGGACCACAGAGACGTCGTCACTCACGACCAGTGCCAGGTAAATATTCTCATTGTCCCAAAGTGTATAGAGTCTGGCGTTTGTATCCTCAGGGCCTTTGTGTTTTACGCCACCGGGGTAGAGGGTAAATCCGCGGCCAAAGGGAACGGGCGTCAGTTTCTCAAGGTTCCACTCGGACAGGTCACCATCAATAGTAATTTTTCCCGGGGCCTTTTCGGTGGCTCGGAAGGAGACAAACTCTGTCTTCTCCAGCTTGCCCCCCGATCTACCTTTATAATCAATCTTAATCGTATAGGTGGCCGTCATGTTGATACGCTGGCGATTTACCGGAAAGAATACTGCAGCCGTATCATTGGGTTTTATACGGATGCTTTTCTCTTGTGACTTGTCACGAAAGCCGGTTGAAAAGATATCGTCTTTCCAGGAGACAACGCCTTCCCGGACTTGGCTGGTATTGTTTCGGAGTGTGACCTTGATTCCCGGCTGGGTACCTGCGGTGAGGGGAACCCCCTCAAGTTCCAATGACAGGGCTGAGGCAATGACCAGGGGCGTATGCAACAAGCCAAAGGTGTTTTTGCCGCTCTTCAAGGTGCCCAGGAGTGTGTGCTGGCCCGGTTCACGGGACGCATGCAAAGACACGGGTATCGACAGGGATAAATCCACGCCCTTTTTTAATTTCAGAGCGGTCTTTTTGACTTGCGGCCAGGTGCTATCAACGCTGCAGCTGAGTGTTACCGATTGATTCTTTGCAAAGAGTGCTGGCAACAGGACTTTGATATCCCCTTTTCCTCCTGCGGCAAGCGTCTTGAGCGCCAGTCCGGCATCCACGACTTTGATGTCTATTTTTTCGATACGTTTCGGAAAGATCAGTGTGATAGGCTTGTCGTCAATGGTGATGAGTGACAGCCCATCCAGGGGTGTGATGGTCCGGCTGGTTCCGAAGAAGTCCTGGGCGATGAAAGGCGTATTTCCCTTGATCAGGAACGTCTGGCTCTTGACAGGAATTTCCAACCACATGGCAATCCTGGTGCTGTCTTTTTTGTCGAAGACATAGGCAACTGATTCAGGCGTTGGGTGCAGGGTCTCGCGGTGAACGGTTAGGTCGAAATTCTTTACCATATTGTGATAGGTCATGGTGTGTAGCATTGGCATGACAGTCGTGCGTCTGCCCTTTTCATGATAATAACCATGTCCCCATCCGGCGTCGCTTATGGCTTCCGATACCCGCGGACGGTCCACACGCTGAACGAATAGAAAATGCTGCCCCTTGGCGGGACCGCGGAGATTCGGCTGATCCTTGATCCAGCCGCCACTCGCTTTGCTGCCGCCCCTGATATGATTGAAATAATGGATATGGGTCATGCCGTGCGCCAGGGCATCCAAGTGAAAGGCAATGCTGGCCACTCCTTTGGTTACCTGGTCGAGGGAAGCCACCTTGTAGCACTCTGTATTGGTGAGCATGGGTGCCGGGCGCTTCAACTCTTTTGCATAGAAATCTTGGATGCGTTTCCATTGCCGCCAGTCAAAGCTCGAGGTATAGGAATGGGTGTTGATGTAGTCGGTGCACTCGTAAAGTTTTTCTTTGAAAAACCAGTCCACTTCGGCGGACGGCGTAGAGGATAGGCTGTAAAGCATCATACCGACCTGCACATCCGGGAATTCCTTCTTAATGGCTGCGTAAGCTTTCCTGTGCAAGGTGGCGGTGTGCCCATCTATATGGCGCTCGAGTCCGGTTGGCAGAACGCGCTTGACGGTCTTACGGTTGTGGCGGATGAAGGCGAGTATGTACTGAACGTAGGCATCCAAATCATACATTTTCTTTCCCGATTTGAGTGGGTCATCCAGAAGAGCACCCTTGGGAACCAGGGATAGGAAATAGGCGCCCTGCCTGCCACGCATCTGCTCCATGTTGGGGCAGAAGGTGATCAGCGGGAACTCGGGTAGTTTTTCTTTAAATGTGAAGGGTCCGGGAAACTTGGGCTGAACGATATGCCAGATACCCTTGCCGGCATGGTAATCAATAATGCGATCCCAATGGACGCCCATTTTATTGTTGATGCTCTCTGTCCGCCCCTTAATAGCCAGGCTTGTCTTGAAGGGTGCCTGAGGCCAGCGCATGGCAAAGTTAGATTTCCCCTTCTCTTTGGGACTTAAATGCAAGGGGTCTACAACGCCATAGGTGACGGTGTCTGAAGCAACAATTTTCTTTGCTTTATTCAGATATTTTACGGTGATGAAATAGAGCCGACCTGCTTCCCTGACTGCTGGCGTATTCACGATGATTTTTTTGTGCAGGTTGTGGGCGCGCGTCTTGCCAGGAATTGATTTGTAAAAGTTTTTTGCGGTCACTGGTTTCATTCCAGCAAGGTCTTTCACCCCGTGGGCGAGAAGATGTTTTTCAAAGTCTCGGATCTCATAGACCAGTTGCCCTTTCTTAGGCAGCGCCAACAACGGCTTTCCATCAGTCGAATAGAGCAGGATCTCAAAGCGGAGGGCTTGTTCCTTGTAGAAGAGGTTGCCACTTACGGGCGTACTTATTTCTAAAGTGATTGGGCTTTTCTTCTTTTCATTGAGTTGGATCTGGGGTTCTTTCTTCTTTGCGCTGCTCCCTGTGGTGATCATGAGGTCAGTGAGGTAACAGTCGCCTCTGGCCATGGCCTGCTTCCAGGAAAATTGAAACTGAAAGGTGTCGCCTTTGGGCGTATATACGGCTTCGTGGTACTTCCAAACTAGGCCTTCAGGTAACAGCTTTCCCCATATGTACTGTTTCTGATTGGCATCCCAGTTCGCGAAAATGATACTGTCAACCCGTGAGGTCTTTCCCTTTTTATCCAGGTTGACGATGGCTGCCTGAGCGGCATAGGTGAAATCAGGACACTTGGTGTAATTGTCCGCGGTCCAGAAGGATACTTTTATCGGCACGCCGGGGTTTTTCATGGGCGGGGACGTCCAGGAACTCTTGGCATCATCGTCATTTTCCTGATGTATCACCAGGCTCTTGGCGCCTTTTGTCCTCGAAATATCTGATAGCGTAGCCTTCTTGTTCATTTTCCAGCCCGTCGCTCCGGAAGAAAAATTCGCCTTCATTAGGACTTTTTCACCGGCAGATACCGATAGCGATGCAAGCGCCAAAATAAGTGGTAGAATCAACACGTTTACTTTACTAGATTTAATCTTCATGGGGTTCTCCTTGTGGGGGTTAATTTTATGTTTTCGAGCCTATGCAATACAGTGTCTACTGAGTATTGCGAACTCAGGAATTTCTGGCACAGCTTTAAGACGGAGGCTAAGCGGTTGCCCGCCTCTTGTCCGCGGATATGTTCGAGACGTTTCAAATAAATTGTTTTGGCTTTGGTCTTCATAATACGTACTCTAATTCGCTCAGCAAAAAGTGATGGTCACTGGCAAAACGACCCTCTCCAAGATCGGTCTTGACAATCTCACACGTGCTGGCCTGCAGGGGCCCGCGATAGAAAATGTAGTCGAGTCGGGTTTTAATTACATCGTCGTAAGCATCGCCTTGGAATTGATGGTAGGTGAGTCCGGAATCCCATGTTCCATTGGCCTCGTAAAATGCTTCCTTCCAACCGGCTCTCAGATTCATAATGCTTTCATCGTCGTGTGCCGCATTCATATCACCACAAATGATTTGAGCGCGATCAATCGGAAATGATGCCGCGTGCTCGCAGAGCAGTCGGCTTTGAGCAGCCCGCACCCGGATGCCGTTGTCATCAACAAGATGATCAAGGTGAGTATTGAGTACTTGATAGAGGTGCCCGGTACTGCGTTGCTTTAGAGATAAGGAGGCAACAATCCGTACATGGGCCGCTCCCGGCATTTTGGACCCGGGCACATGGGGCGTCTCCGAAAGATAGAAACCGCCACCGGCTTCCAGGGAAAAACGATTCTTTCGAAAGAAGATCACAACATGACGACCGGCGGGATACTCCGGCATCCAGGGAATACCATGTGCGGAGTAGTCCGGCATTTTTTCAGACAAGTAAGCCTCCTGGTGCTCGTCCAGTTCTTGCATGCAGATCACGTCCGCATCACATTTATTGAGCAGTTTTGCAAGATCCTCGCGCCGGTTCTCCCAAGCATGAATACCATCCTCTGGCCCGTCAAAACGAGTGTTGGCTGTCATCACGCGAATCATCTCTGCTCTCCTTGATGCGCACTAAATGCTGATTTACGCAGTGCGCTGAAAGCGCCTATTAATAAGCTATAAAATTGGACCTTGATCATGCTTTTTTCCTTAATGTAATAGACTAATTCCACAGTCTCAATCTTACCTAGCTTATGGGTCTTTGCTGTCTTCGGGTCAAGCTGTACATCTGCTACTGAATTCATTGAAATTCTCCTTGTTTACTCAGATTTTAAACGTATATGAATCTTAATAGGTCTAGAAAAATTGAGGTAACTCAACTTTGTACGCATTAAGTCCATCTTCCAAGATTCCTCGCGCTTGTTTGATGGTGCGCACATGAGGATCAAGTAATAAGGACTCTAATATTAAGCCTCTATCCCCCTTGATAGAGCCTTCAACAATCAGTCTTTGAATATCAATCTGACGTTGACAGAGGCTCGCAATACCTAAAGGTAATTCACCTACGCTCAGTGGGTAGAGATGACCATTATGGAGGTACGAGGGGACTTCCACGATAGCATCCATGGGTAAGTTTGAAATTGCACCTTGGTTTTGAACCGTGACAGCGGGTCTAAATTCTTTAGATCCTGCAACGAGAGGACCAATGAGTTCACCAGCATCGTCTTCTCTGTAACGTGGGTGATTAGGATTGGCAGGATATTTGTTACTTGTTTCTTCGATTGCTAACAGGGCAATAGGAGAATCGGGTTCAAATTCCGCACCTTTTTTATGTTTTGCATCTGCTTGATTGAGTTGGAAAAGTTTTGAATATAAATCGTGGTCTTCCCAGCCTTCTTGACCGGCAAATGAAAGGTATTCACTAATATGGCTATCGTAAGGGACGGGGTACTTGCCAAAAATATCCATACATTCAATGGATAGTTTATTGTAAAAAATATTGTCTCTAACGCGCTTTTTAAATTCGGGATAAAAATCTTCACCTGTTTCAGCGTGATGCATTTCAAGAATCCACACGAAGTGATTCAGGCCTGCAGCGATAGGTTCAATAGCATCAGGTTCCATACCCATAGTTTCTGCAAGAACACCCGTACAACCGAGAAGGCCATGGCATATACCATAGGACTCAATGTTATAATGGTTCTTCATTAACATAAGAATATGGGTCATAGGGTTGGATAAATTAGCAACACGTACGCTTGGATTTAGGCTGACAATATCTTCACTGATACCTTGGAAAATGGTCAACTGTCTGAGGGCATGAAATACGCCTGCTGGACCACCATTTTCGCCACAGACTTGACCTACGCCATGTTTTTCAGCAATAAAGACGTCTTGTTTCCAAAAATCAAAACGGTTCTTTTCAACTGCTGTAATCACCCAATCAGCGCCTTCAATAGCTTCCTTACGATCTAAGGTGCCACTGATGGTCATATTCATTCCTTCCTCTTTATTGATTTTTTTTGCCTTGCTTACGGCTGCATCAACGATATCCTGCTCAATATCAACGGCAACGATCTCGGCATCTCTGAGGCATTCGTACTTGGCAAAAGATGTAATTGATTTACCGAAGAATATGCCGCTGGCCCCAATCATAGCTACCTTAACGGGTTTCGTTTGACTGCTTGATTTGGCTGTTGAGGTTCCCTGTGTCTGTGTTTGCATAGCGGCTCCCTTTTATTTATACCGTATAAATTGATTTAGTCTGATTTATACCGTATAATATCCTGAAATCACTTCATGTCAAGTACATCTTAAAATATGTTTTTAGGATAAGAGTCGCAAGCTCCGATGGTGGCAGTCAGTATCTCGCAGGGGTGGACGAATTGCCAATTGAGATTGGAGTCGCAAGCTCCCATGATGGTGGCAGTCAGTACCTCGCAGGGGTGGACGAATTGCCAATTGAGATTGGAATTCAGCGAAATTCAGGTGAGAAAAATTTCTGTTTTCGAGAATCCGCCTGATTATTCGCAGAATAATTCCTGGGAGATGAGGTTTTTATACACAGGTGCGATATGCTGGTTGACACCATCGGCGGAGCTACGATTCCTTTTTCACCTCAGATGATAAAGTAATTTAAGAGTATGTATTATTGAAGGCTTGAATTATAATATTCTAGCTATATGTTCAGATATATAGCTTGTTCATGATTAATGAACAATAAAATAAAGTGAACATGTAAGAGTGATGTATGGAGAAAAATAGAGATACTATATTGCTTGAAAAAGTACTAGAGGCTTTTCGTGATCTTACTGGCCAAAAAGCAGTCTTCATCAAAGGGGCTTTGGAATTTAACTTTGGGAACAAAAAAATAAGGTTCAAGCCACTCGTTGTTACACGTGTTGACGAGGCGACAATAGGGCTCGCACTATTAAACAAAGACACTGTTGATCAAATTATAGTTACAAAACATATTCCTCCTGAAAAGGCAGAACAGCTAAGGGAACTTGACTTGCCATTCTTGGATACAGCAGGAAACGCTTATATTAATCGAGCGCCTATCTTGATCTATGTGCAAGGGAGGGCCTGCCAAAAGAAAGACACTGTGGGACTGGTTGATCCATTTAGGCAACTTGGAGTAAAGGTTATTTTTGCCCTGCTATGTAATCCCGGACTTGAAAACCAAACCTATCGTAAAATTGCAAAAGAAGCCGGAGTTGCTCTTGGTGGAATTGGAAGAATTCTGAATGAGTTGGAGGAGATAGGCTATCTGTTAAGGAGGAAACGGGGAATTCGTCTTATCAACAAAGGTGAACTTCTCCAGCGTTGGGTAACAGCATATGTTGAAAAATTGCACCCTAAGCTTGTACTTGACAAGTACACAGCAGTTGAACGCCAGGTTGACTTGCTGCTTGGTGACACAATTTTACCCGGTAACGCTTACTGGGGGGGAGAAGTCGCCGCAGCAAAAATGGTCAAACATCTGGTTCCACGAAGGGGAATTATCTATATTGAGAATACGCCGAATGAACTCGCTTTTAAGTTACGCCTGAAAAAGGATCCAGACGGTAATATTGAGTTAGTCAAAAAGTTCTGGCGGTTTCCGATGAATACTCTTGAGCCATTAGCGCCACCAATCCTTGTCTATGCCAACCTGCTGGCAGCAGGGAATGGCCGTAATATTGAAACCGCGAAGGTACTCTATGAAGAGAAAATACAAAGAATTATTACTTAGACAGCACCCGTTGTCAATTACAATATTAAAACATATCAGCCGAGCCTGCGAAAATTTGCAGTTTCCTTTTATTCTCATAGGAGCACAGGCTAGAGACTTGATTCTCACTGGAAAGTTTGACATCAGTCCAGGCAGTACGACTCTCGATATTGATTTTGCTGTTGCTGTTGACTCATGGGAACAGTATACAACTTTAAAAAACAAAATTTGCCAAAATGGGTTTGAGCCAGTTCCAGGAAAACAACACAAGCTTATTTACAAAGAAGGCGATTACCCTATTGACCTGGTACCGTTTGGAGGAATTGAAGAAGATGGTCAGATTGTATGGCCACCAGATCGAGATGTGGAAATGAATGTTATTGGTTTTCAGGAAGTTTATGCAAATGCAGAGTCACTTGAGATTGATGATGAACTTGTCATCAAAGTTGCTTCACTTGCCGGACTGGCAATATTGAAGTTGATCGCATGGAGTGATAGGCATAGCACTACGACAAAAGATGGTGAAGATTTTGGTCTACTCTTGAAGCATTATGCCGATGCCGGTAACTGTGACCGGCTGTATCATGCCGAGGATAATAACGTTATGGAGCAAGTGGATTTTAACTTTGACCAAGCAAGTGCACTCCTACTGGGCTATGATGTTGTGAGCATTGCCTCGGCAAAAACCTTACAGGAGCTTCGTTCTATTATAAATAATGAACTTAATAATGATGATGAGTTACTAATAAGGACGGTGATGCCTTGCTTTACGAATAATTACGACCTTACACGGACGGTGCTGGAGACTTTTCAAAAATCCCTTCTCCATTAAATAATACTTATAGGTACAGGGGTTCGCAGCACCATCGACTTTTCACACAGACTATCGGTATCGCTCTCGGTGTGTTTGCGAGAATCCGTCTGATTATTCGCAGAATAATTCCTGGGAGATGCGGTTTTTATACACAGGTGCGATATGTTGATTTACACCATCGGCGGAGCTTGCGATTTTCTCAAGTTTAACCAAAAACGTCCAGGGTCTAGTGCAACTACTTATTCTATTCTATCGTCTGCGACTCAGCATTCCCCACATGATTTTCTTGGCTATCATGCGCTTTTCTTTCAGTTCATAGACAACCACAATCCTCTCCCCATCCTTCAGATCCTCGAGTGTGGCTCCCCGGTCTTTGACGCATACTGCCTGAGTGTCATCAGTATAGTGGAACGTATAGGTTGGAATCTTGCTCTCATCTATATTTTTGCTTGTCATCTTCACAACTCTCGCTCTTACGACAATGACTTTCTTCTCAGCGTCTATGCTTACCACCTTACCACTTTTGTGAAGCGGCTTCTTAGGTTTCTCCTCAGCGACAAGGACCGAGCTATACAGAGTAAGTATCAATGCAAATACGCCAAAAGTGAATGCTTTCATTTGAGTTCTCCTTATTCGAACACATTTAATTATGTAAGCGGTGATTGTTTTACAGTCTTGCTTTAATTCTGCGTGTTTTTTTCGTTACGTATTTTTGCCCATTCATCCGGCAGGAGCTCATGTATTCTGTTTGCCGGATGACTCATGATTCGTCGTAAGACATCTTCTAGAT
>JABSQK010000421.1 GCA_013215875.1 Lentisphaeria bacterium | reverse complement strand
TCCACTCGTTGATCCATTATATTTGTTTCACTCCAGGTCATGACCAGTCTCCTTATTGACTGGTCTGATTATACATAGAAGTGTTACCTATGTCCTGAACCTAAACTGTTACCCATGTCCTGAACCTGGACCACGAAGTAGCGTAGTAACTATTTTAACGCACACGCTGATTTGCCTCCACCATATCATACACAAACGAGTCTCAAAATTTTCTCTCCTTTCATCCCCTGCCCTTTAATTTAATAAAATGTCCTTTAGTGTAGACTCCAGAAAATGAAAGGATTTATAAGATGACGACAAGCATTGTTCGCAGAGTGGAGCTCACTGAGTTTGAGTTCGAAGTAAAGAACCTGAGCATCAGTGGCAGTGGTATGACAATAGTATGCAATCAAGGTTCATCCATTCAAGCCAGACGTTCTGCGGTGAAGATCGAAACGGATGATGGACTCTGTGGCGAATACGTCACCAACTGGGGTGGCCTCAAAGGCTCTTATGCCCAAGCACAGATGCTCTGCCCTCACCTCATTGGCCGTGATGCGGAAAGCAGAGAAGAAATTTACGATGATTTTAAACGCGAAATTCGCCAGCTCGATCACTTTGGCCATGGGCCGCTCGATATTGCTCTCTGGGATTTAGCAGGTAAAAAATACAATACCTCGGTCGGCAAACTGTTAGGTGCCTACCGTAAAAAACTGGTCACCTACGCCAGTACATACCATGGCGATGACAATGGTGAGTTGCACTGCCCCGAAGCATTTGCTAATTTTGCAGAACAGTGCTATGAGATGGGCTATCGCTATTTCAAAATACACGGCTGGAATAATGGCGATGCCAAACGGGAAGCTCGAAATGTCCTGCATGTCGCAGAAAAAGTTGGCGACCGCATGGGCCTCATGCTCGATCCGGCTTGCGAACTACGCACCTTCAATGATACACTCTACGTTGGTAAAGCATGTGATGAAGGCAACTATATCTGGTACGAAGATCCATTTAGAGATGGCGGCACATCGGCATTTGCACATAATAAACTACGCTCCATGATAAAAACACCACTCTTAATTACCGAGCATGTGAGAGGCCTGGAGCCCAAGGCAGATTTTGTTTTGGCTGGTGGTACAGATATACTCAGAGCCGACCCGGAATACGATATGGGAATCACCGGCACGATGAAAACTGCCCATCTGGCAGAATCACTGGGGCTTGATATCGAGCTACATGCTCCTGGGCCTGCGCAACGTCAATGCATGGCAGCTATACGCAATACCAATTATTATGAACTCGCTTTGGTTGGACCTAAGAGTCCTAATGTTATCGCACCTGTATATACATGTGGCTACAGCGATCAACTCGATGCCATAGATAGCGATGGCTGTGTGCCCGTACCCGATGGTCCTGGATTGGGCGTAAGTTATGACTGGGATTATATCGAAGCAAATAAAACTGACCAAGTCATATTCGAATAGGAGATGAAGATGCGCTTAATCAGTTACTTATTACTTTGCTGCAATCTAATCGCTATAGAGAAATCGTTTGAAGGAAAGATTGTTGAAATCATTAATGGTGATACATGCGTTATACAGGTTCAAAAACAACGCACTAATGCAGATGGTATAAAAACGAAGATCGAAAAATGGACAGAGAAAATCACCATCCAGCTTTATGGAGTTTCAGCACCTAAAGGCAAACAGCCATTTGCTGCTGAGGCTAAGAAAGAATTTTCGAAACTGGTATTAAATAAAGAAATGTTTGTCGAGATGATATCCGCTAATAAAAAAATTGTTTTTTGCATACTGACCACACATGAAGAATGGCAATTAGCATATCCCACTTCTGTAAATAGGACGATCGTTGCCCAAGGTATGGCATGGCATGATAGTAAAACAACCTCCAAAGACACCAAGTTGGACAAGGAACAAAAAGAGGCTCAAGCTGCGAAACGGGGGCTTTGGGCTGCCAAGGACCCAGTTGCTCCATGGCTTTGGAAAACGCAATAGAATACACGGTTTTCTGGCTATATTCACCTCACGAGCTCTTGTATCGACCATAAATAACATTAATTTCATAAAAATAAATTAAATAGGACTGAAAACTTATATGAGCACTGATACTATAAAATTCGATAATGGCTTTGAATTAAGCCTCGCGACTGATGGCAGCCGATTTCTTGGAATTACCGACGTTGTTTTTGACGGCAGCGCACTGCGCAATCCCACCCTGCCCTGGATTCTATATGCACAATCTGACACAGGCCATAGTTTTGATAACTTTTCTGATCTGCAAGTAAACAAAGACGGTGATTGGACCGTTCTCGAATTTAATGCGACAGGCTCCTGGATGCCCATGGTGGAAGAAACGGATATGATGACCGACCCGATGATCCGTACCCGCCGCCTGAAAAGTGCAGATGCCAAGGTACGCTGGAAGCTCCGCCCTATCACTGAGCAAATTGAAGAAAACGAATGGTGCGGATTGGCCATGCAACTCGAGATTGATTGTCCTGGACACCCCATCCACTGGTTGCTTGAAGATACCACTTGGGAAATTGGCGGCGCAGCAGAAGGCGCTGTACTCGTACAACAGGATATG
>JABSQK010000420.1 GCA_013215875.1 Lentisphaeria bacterium | reverse complement strand
ATCTAGAAGATGTCTTACGACGAATCATGAGTCATCCGGCAAACAGAATACATGAGCTCCTGCCGGATGAATGGGCAAAAATACGTAACGAAAAAAACACGCAGAATTAAAGCAAGACTGTAAAACAATCACCGCTTACCTTAGTTCTTAGTTCTTAGTTCTTAGTTCTTAGTTCATAGTTCTTAGTTCATTGTACAATTGAGCCTGCGAGATCTTGCCTGATACGATTCTTAGCTTGGCCTTGCATTCAAAGTTATCCTCATAAAATTTGAAGAGAAATATTAACTTTGAAAAGAAGGATGGTGCAGTTGATATACCCATGCTTGTTTACTTACAGTTCACCAAGCACATTGGTGTTGAATTAGAAAGGTTCTAGGCGCTGGGTTGGAACTAGCAGGCATTTGTTCTACATGGTAAAAATGATAAATATTTATTACTTAATAGGCTAAATCATCGTACCCATACGCTGCGATAATTTTATCGATTTGCTCATCATCGATTTGCAGGACTTCATCGAAAAGATTCGAGACTTCATCCCAGATATCTTTGTGAGTAAGACTTCTGTAAACGCGATTATAAACGACGCGTTTGATACCGGCATTTACCAGGTGTTCAAGACAGCGATGGCAGGGTTGGTGGGTGCAATAGAGCCAGGCACCTTTAGTATCGAAGGGGCAATTCATAATGGCATTTAATTCGGCATGTATAACATAGTCGTACTTCAGGGGTTTTTCCCAGCGCTCGGGTGTTTCTTTAAGTTTGCTTGGAAAGCCATTGTAGCCGATACTGACTTGTCTGGTATCTTCGGTGACAATAATTGCACCGACTTTTGTCCGCGGATCTTTGCTTAGATTCATTCCTGTCACCCATGCCAGGCGCAGGAAATGTTTATCCATTTTTAATTGTTTTTCGTTTGTCAATTTCATAATTCCAATGTCATTTTACGATGTGGAATATTGCATTCATAAAAGGTTTCGCCAGTGCAAATGAAAGCAAATTTCTCATAAAACGGGATTACCTGCTCCTGGGCATTAAGTGAAAGGCTCTTGAATTCGTTTCCTGCATAGTCAATTGCCTCATGCATCAAGGCGCGGGCAATGCCCCTGTTTCGGTAGTCTTTCAATACGGCCATGCGTCCAAGATACCCCTCCGGAAGAATACGTAAAGTAGCAACTGCTTGTTTGTTCAAACAGGCCAGAAAGTGAACAGCATCGGCAGCATCACGGTCATCGAGTTCATCTTCGGCGGGAATGTTTTGTTCGTCTACAAATACAGTGTAGCGAATATGTTTGAGCTCACTGGCATGTGTCTGCCAGTCGACGATAGAAACAGTGATGCTCATTTCTCCAGATCTACGTATACCTTTGGTCGATTGCTTATCGTCATATTCTTATCTTTAAATGACTTTATCTCCCAGTAAAGCTTTATTTTTTTAGAGCTCAGATATATCCAGTTTCCACGTACACTGTAGGTTCCGAATTGTTTAATTTTGCCAAAGTAGAGCGCATAGTTCCCATCATTCCTCAGGGTGACTTTTAGACTTGTCATTTTGCCATCATAGTTTGTTCCTGAAAAAGCAGTTGAATGCCAGCGCCCGACAATAAGTTTTTTATAGATTATCCCACGCAGTACTTGAGCGACTGTGGAGTTTTGTTTTTTAAGTTGGCTTAATGCCTTATCATGGATACCTGCTTCAAGAGCCATGAACGCTTTTAATATTTTGTATTCCGGATCACTTCGCCCTTTAAATAATTGGTATATCTCAATACTATGAATATCTCGAATTGGCACTTCTATCTTGTTTACAAATATGGATCTTCCGCGTACGTTTGTAAGCGTACCTGTGATATCTTTCTTATTCAGTAAATTGAGGGAGATTTTTTTGCCTACCCGTCGTTTGTAAATTTTTAATATTTCATCATGTATCGCTAAGAGCGTCTTGAGTTGTTCGATGCACGCATCATGTTCGTCCTTAAACGCCCGATATTTTTTGTTTTCAGAAAATATTTTCAGCTCGGTCCTCAATTTCTCAAATTCACGTTTGCCATATAGTTTGACCAATTTATCGACAGCCCGATAGAAGTGATTCCATGACACGGCTTTATTTCTATATTTTAATAGCAGTTTCCAGCGCTCTTTTTTTGTCTGACTGGCATAAGGACTTTTTGTGGCAAGGAATATAAATGCGGCGGGTTCATATTGATTTACTTTGGCATAGTCTTCTGCGATCTCTTTTAAATCCTTTAGATATTGTTTTGGCGCATCTACTTTTCTATTCTCAAGTTTAGCCAATTCCTCTTCGACTTTAATTTCGAAACTTGTTCCCTGGGCCTTAAATTTTACAGTTTTGAGCAGGTCTTTAGCTTTGGTAAAATTACCCGGATTTTTTGCCATGAAAAGTTTTGCTTCGTCCAACTGTTCTTCGATGGCTCTAAGCTTAATTAAACTTTCTGAGTCTGATTCTTCCTGCCCCATGACTTTGGCCAATTGAATATTGGTTTGATTGACTTCGCGCAATTCTTCAAGTTCCTGGTTTTTACGGCTGATCGCTTCATCATTACGCTGCACCTTAAACATTACCGCCATGACTGCACCGCCAATCATCAGCAGAACGACAATAACAGTCACCACAATCCATAAAACACCCCAGGCTTTTTTTGTTTTCTCTACTTCCATCTGTTCGGCATAATAACCTTCTTTGCGAAGTGTTTCTTTTGCTTCCCTTACGGACGTTTTATCAGGGCTGTCATTGGCAGCTGCTACGTCTTGAATGACAGGCGATATCGTTGCCGGTGCAGTCGATGTTTTAGCAGGGTCCTTTAGGCCAATATCGTCAATCACCCCAATGCCCATTTCATCATTGACTGCATGTTGCTCAGCAAAGTCACTGGGTGATTCACCCTCAAGCACTTTATGAATTTCAGCTTTCAATTCCTGCCAGTTCTTCGGACGGTTTGTGCGATCTTTCTCCATAAGCATGACGATGAGATTGCTGCAGTTCTGGCTGATGTTGGGATTTCGGTTAATGGGACTTTCAACTGTTTCCGTTAATTGCTTGGCAATAACCGCCATAGCATTTGGTGCATCAAAGGGACGTGTACCGGTAATCAAATGATAGAGAGTCGCACCCAGCGAATAGATATCTGCCCGGCAGTCGATATCTGTTTTTCCTGTTGCCTGTTCAGGACTAATATAGTAAGGCGTACCCACCATACCACCTTGCATGGTCAGGTTGCTGTTTTCATTTATCTGTTTGGCAATGCCCATATCCATAAGTTTTACTTCGCCATGAAGATCGATCATGATATTGGCCGGTTTTATATCGCGATGCAGCATTTCAAACTCATCCCAGGCGTATTGCAGGGCATCGGCAACTTTTAAGCAGATTTGCAGGGCATGCAGTTCTTCAAAGGGGCCTTTTTCATCAAGCATTTGGTCGAGGTCTTGTCCAGGCACATATGACATTGCCATGTAGTGATAGCCACCGCTTTCACCCGCATCAAAAGCAGTTACAATGTTTGGGTGCTCGAGTTTGCCAGACATCTTTACTTCGTGCATAAAGCGATCAATATTTGCCTGGCTATTGGTAACCCCGGGGGCGAGTACTTTTAATGCAACTTCACGGTCCATGGCTTTTTGCCTGGCTTTGAACACTTCACCCATTCCGCCCACACCCAGGCGCTTTTCTATGATAAAACCGCCGATATCCATACCGATAGTGATACCAGGTGCGGGTACGAGGATTAATTCACCGCAAGCCGGGCATTCGCACTGATCCCCGCTAATTGTGCTATCTGCCTCTATTGAACTTTTACAATGTGGGCATGCAAAAATAAGTTCCATAATCTACCTTTTGTGTAGTCAGATATAGTATCTGTAAAACACAGTGACTTATCAAGTCTTTTTTTAATTTCTTATATGACGAATTAATTCCAGTTATATTAAATAAAATACCCAAAATACACGGATTTTATCGTTTTTATATGAATTGTCAATGTTTGTCTCAGGAAAAAAGTTTTGAGGCTAATAATGATGAATTAAAATAAATGAAAAGACTATTGCAAAAACACCTATTTTTTCCTATATACTTATGTGTCTGAGTGTGGAAAGGAACTGAGTGATCAAATATTTACTTATATCTGTTTTTTGTTTATGTGCTATCGGCGTTCAAGCCGGAGAGTATATTCCCGTGTACAATCCAAAAACTGGCGAGCTTCTTCTTTATAAAAACAGTATTGATACGCCTGTATTCAAAAAATATCTTGGTTTGGAAGGTAAAATAAAGTTTATCGATCTGAATGGGGATAGTAAGCAGGACTTCATTTTTAAGAATGAATTTGAATGGGAAGGCCAGGATTATATGAGCATTCGTATTTATCTTGGGCAGGGGGATGACAAATTCTATAATGTTCTGAATAAAAGCTTTCCAATTGGTGCCGATTTCGAAGTGGGTGATTTTCGTGGTGATGATGGCAACGAGATTTTGATCTATTGGTATTTTGAATGGGGTGGTAGCACCT
>JABSQK010000042.1 GCA_013215875.1 Lentisphaeria bacterium | reverse complement strand
CGGGTTCCGGTTCAGCAACAACGGGTTCCGGTTCAGCAGCAACGGGTTCTGGCGCAGCGGCTACGGGTGCTTGCGCATTTGACATTCCTCCTGCTTCAAAAAGATCAGGCATTGAGTCGTCATCCAAGACATCCTGGTGCTTCAAATTTTGAGGTTTGCTTTTCATCCAATCTGGTGGGATCAATGGAACTATTCGTGAAAGGGGGAACTCGAGTTTATAATCATAATATTGCTGAACAACTTCGGTAAAAATTTGATAAGGAAATCTCCGCACGAGCTCTTCAATAGTAAATTCAAATTTGCCTTTGGTTAACCCTTGCATGACCTCAGCTCTATTGAAGCTGAATACAAAATCTTCATTGCTTTTATACTGATTAATTAAAGCCTCTGCACTATCGATAAGATAGTCTTCAGGTAAATCGTATAATACTGCCCCGGCTTCAAGGTAAATTGTATCTGAAGATGCCGCTGCAGTACTCAAATTTAAGGCACTTGGAGCTGGCTCTGGTGCCGGTGCTGGAGCTTGTTCTGGTGCTGGTGCTTGTTCTGGTGCTGGCTCAGCTGTTTGAACTGGTTCTGGTTTTGGTACAGGTTTTGGTGCAGGAGGAGCACTCGAAGGACTGTCTGCGACTTCATCTAAATTTTTTAATAAAGAAATGTTTTTTATGAGATCTTCTGCTTGGTCTGCAAGACTTGCCTTTTCTGCGGGAGGAGCTTCTTCTTCTATTTCTTCTTCTTCATCCACCATTTTAGCAGGGACAACCTTCTCTTCCTCGTGATCATCCTTCTTATCATCATCACCTTTTCCCTTGAAAAGACCAAAAAGTTTCATATTGAATCCTTTGCATTTATGTCATCTCCAAACACCCTAAATCCAAATGCATGGTTTTTCAATTTTTCTCTGTTAGTTCTTGTAAAATAATACTTATCAGCTACGGTTAAATTGTCACTCATTTGATAGAAAGGGTCATGTTATATGGCATTGGTTAATTACGCAAAAAAAGAGATTCAGTTCAAGATTGTTTATTATGGTTGTGGTCTATGCGGAAAGACGACAAACCTTGAAATGATTCATGAGAAGATACCTGCCAAAGGTAAAGGAAATTTAACAAGTTTGGCAACCAGTCAGGACCGTACATTATTCTTCGACTTCCTCCCACTACAAACAACTGCTATCGAAGGATTTACAACCAAATTTCAAATGTACACAGTCCCGGGTCAGGTTAAATACAATAGTACCCGTCGCTTGGTCCTCAGAAATTGTGACGGTGTCGTATTTTGTGCTGACTCGCAATGGGATAAAATGGAGGAAAATCTGGAAAGTTGGCAAAACCTTAGCGAAAATCTGGAGTTGCAAAATGCCTTTATAGCAGAGATGCCGCATGTCATGCAATATAATAAACGTGATTTAGAAAATGTTGCACCGGTTGAATACATGGACTTTTTGCTAAACGGTGGTGAAATAAGAATTCCAACTTTTGAAGCTGCAGCTATCACTGGAGCAGGTGTCGTGGAAACATTAAATGCAATTTCAAAATTGGTCGTGCGCGATTTTATCGATAAGCGAAATTAAGCGGAGTTATGAATGGCAGCCTTTGAGCTAAACGAAGCAAACTATTTAATCCTGCATCAGGATCTAACCGACTTCCTGGAACACTCGGAAGCATGCTCCGTAATGCTTTGCGACCGTGGTGGCAATATCATCGTAAGTAATGGTGATACTGTTTCGGATTCGATTGACATTATTTCTGCTTTGGTGGCCGGTGCATTCGCTGCCACACAACAATTAGCAAATGTAATTGGTGAAGATGAATTCACCGCAATTTTTCATCAAGGAAAACAGACCAGTATCTTCATCTCTGCTGTTGGAGAAGAGGTATTACTACTGGCCCTCTTCGATAATAATACCACCGCTGGTCTGGTCAAAATGTATGCCTTAAATACGATCAATAAGATAAAGGGCACATTTGCTGATATAATGGATGGTACTGCGGTAGATCATTTCGACCCCACTGCTTCGTTTGTCATCAGTCAGGGACCCATATTTGACGACCCCGAAGAAAGCGATAAATAAGTTTATTACCTGCCGTTTGTATAAATATATCTTTTAATCCTTAAGGAATAAGCCTTCTGGAACTTTTTTTCCTTCTGGTAATACATTGCCCCCGATTTCCTTAAATTTGATAATGCTGCGCCAGCCCTTACTCGAAATTTCTGCTTCCTTAACAATTGAAAAACGAAGTTTGCTATCCACTGAACTTTTTATTGTATGGGTTGACTTAAATTCCATACGCCTTAAGAATTTATCACCCTTAAACCATTCCACTTTCAAGACAGCTTTCATTTTATGCGAAATCCAAATTTTTACTTGTTCATCTTCCTTTGGATGTGACAATAATAAGATACGACATTTAAATGTCTTAATCCTTTCTGTACCAAGCTCCTTTTTGAAAGTCCAAT
Organism: Lentisphaeria bacterium; assembly: GCA_013215875.1. Classification (GTDB taxonomy): domain Bacteria; phylum Verrucomicrobiota; class Lentisphaeria; order JABSQK01; family JABSQK01; genus JABSQK01. The sequence continues at coordinate 11,598 of JABSQK010000042.1, read as the reverse complement.
AGAGAAAAGAAAAGGTGAAATCATCTGGCTTTATCATCATGCTGGCTAAACTCTTAGACGGATCTTTTGCCTTTTTTTCATTGAGAGTACTTGAGCCATCAAATCCATCAGCAAAATCCTGAGCCAATAAAAATCGTTCGGACTTATTTATCAGAATCTGCATTTTCATTTCGAGCCGTGAGAAACGGCCTCTTAATTGTATCGGTGCACTTATGCGCTTGCCTGTCTTCTTATTTTTATAATTAATAGTGCCGGACATTTTTACCCAGCTATTCAATAAGGATGGATGGCGGACAGATTTTAAAAGATCTTCTGCAGAATCTTCGGCTGCCAGGACAACGATGTTGCAGAGAATAAAAAGTACATATTTCACAAATAAATTCCTTTACTAAATGAACGAAGATCGCCTGTAATTATTCAGAGTTTTGGAATAATTAAAACTTGCCCTGGTTTTAGACGATGGGGTGCAGGTAAGGTTTCCCTGTTGGCATGATATATTTTTTCCCAATGACGGCTGACTCCATAGACCTTTTTTGAAATACCAGATAAATTATCTCCTGCTCTTACTTGATAGGTTCTGGCCTGACTCAAATTATCCTCAGTGACCTGATGAACAGGAACTGTTAGAGGCTCATAGGTAATTTTATTTGTTCCCATCAGGCTCATCTCGGTATTTTTTTGCAGGGTGACTTGTGGCTTTCCTACTTGTGATATTTCCACTGAAACACCTTTTTCAATCGTATCGCATTTTACTTTCAATTCCAGATAATATTTCCGCTCAATTCGTTTTAAGAGCTTTTTCACTTCGCTGGTACTTTCAGCATTGGGAGATTTTAGATACAGTTTATAATGTGATATGGACTGTGCATAATCATTTTTATGATCTTCATAGATCATGGCGAGTTGTAAATGTGCCTTGTAAGAACCGGGTGACAACCACAAACATTCCTCATATGATGAGATTGCCTTGTCGTATTCACCCGTTCGACGTTCCTTTTCTGCCCTTTGATAAATAGGGTTTGCCTCATTAACAGCTTGATAATCACTGCATGAAAATAAGAATAGTAAAAGAAACGCAACAGAAACTGTGCGTATGCCCTCCAAAATATTAAATGCCTCCTGAGCATTAGTTTAGCGATGGATTTTTTTATTGCAAGCAGATCTTCAAGTTACGAATGGATTTACTGAAATTGCATCTGGAAATTGCTTAAGTACTTCAGCTTCATCATCTTTGTGATAAAGTAATTTTAAGTTTGGCCCGGCATCCATAGTAAAATATACGGACAAGCCAGACGACCGACAGGCCCATACTTTATGCATCATTTCTACGCTTTCAGCAAGGAAATAAAGTATCGTTGGCTGTGCTGCCATCATACTTGCATGCATTGCCATAGCGTTAGATTCTGCGGTTTTCATTAGCAGGTGAAGATCTTTCTCTTCGATTGCATTCAGCAATAGGGCCAGATCACTTTGGGCAATATCTGACCATTGTGTAAAATATGGCGAACTACTTGCTGTTCGATTCATCGCATCCCTGGAACTAATCGCTTTTTTATCGCTGCAAACGTCCAATATTGCCAGCCTGAGATCTGTCCATGAATTGTTAATTAAATGTGCGAATGAGTCTGAGCCATCATGCTTTTCGCCTTTTTCCCATAAAACAAAACCGTGATATATAGAACGACAGGCACTGCCACTGCCAATGCGAGCGTATTCAGATAATCGTTGATCTGAAAGATCCCAGCTAAATAAGTCGCTAAGCGCTTTTATCACTGCAGCAAAACCCGAAGCAGATGATGCAAGGCCTGCAGCTGTAGGGATTGTATTAGAAGTCTCTATTTTTAATTTTATTGATGGGGGTCTAAACAGGTCTATATAGTTGAATAATCGTGTACTAAAGGGATCTGACGAGTCTAATTCTTCACCATTTAAGATCAAGATATCAGTGTTTGAACATTCAAGTGAGGTCTCAGTTCCAAGATTTCCAAGGGAGATACTCAGGCTGCTGTTAACAGGCAGGTTAAATTCTTCTTGTCGTTTTCCCCAGTATTTACACAAGGCAATATTGCTTGGAGCAAAAGCACGACTTACATCTTTAATGTCTGTGACTCCAGGAAGCGTATTCGCCAGATACTGCTCTAAGGTCATTACTCTACAGTAACCTTCCTTAATTGTATAATATCCGTTTCACCCCTAAGAATTTTCCAAATACCATCCTGCATCAATGTACGCATGCCTTCTTCTATCGCTTTTGCCTTTAATTCTGGTACGGGTGCGGTTTTGGAAATCAAACGCTTGACTTCACCAGTACCAACCATCAATTCATGTATACCTGTCCGACCTTTGTATCCGGTATCTGTGCATTTTTCACAGCCAACTGGTTTATACAAGATGATTTCATTCCTGTCGTAGCCCATTTCATCAAATTGTTCATCGCCGTAAAAATGGATTAATTTATCAACTTCTTCCTTAGGTGCTGTATAGGGTTCCTTGCATGCCCCACAAAGTGTACGTACAAGACGCTGGGCCAGTACACCAATGAATGCATCTGCAAAGTTAATTGGGTCGAGTCCGATGTCGAGCAGACGAATAACCGTTTCAGGAGCTGAGTTCGTATGAAGTGTGGAAAATACTAAATGACCTGTCAATGATGCTTCCACACCAATAGAAGCAGTTTCTTCATCACGCATTTCACCAATCAGTATCACATCCGGGTCAGCACGCAGAAATGCCCGCATCGCAGTGGCAAATGTTAAGCCAATACGTGGCATCATTTGTACTTGTTGCAATCCAGGTTGGGTAATTTCAACAGGGTCCTCGGCAGTAAGAATCTTACGTTCTTCAGTATTAATTTTCCCCAGTAGTGCATGCAGAGTTGTTGTTTTACCAGACCCTGTGGGTCCCACAACCAGCATAATACCATGGGGATGTTCAAGACAGTGTTCGATTTTTTCGAATATTTCAGGGTGCAAATTCAGTTTGTCCATAGGTAATGCTTTACCAGCAGATGCAAGGATACGCATGACCACGCTTTCACCTTGAACAGTCGGCACAGTTGCAATACGCAGTTCAAGTGGCTGATCATCCATACGTACAGCCATTTTACCATCTTGAGGCAAACGTCTTTCGGTAATATCCAACTTAGACAAAACCTTAATACGCGAAACTACCGCACGAATATGTGTGGCCGGAATTTTTAGCCGTACTGAACATTGGCCATCCACACGCATACGAACTGTAGAATCCAGTTTGCCAATGCCGGGCTCGATATGAATATCTGATGCATCCAGCTCAATTGCTTCAATAATTATATGGTTGACCAGACGAATGATCGCAGGCTGATTCTCATCGAGAAGGTTTTTGTCATCATCATCACCACTGGATGAAGCATCGACAATTTTATTATCGATTTGACCAACAATATCATCTAAGCTGACTTCCTCCATATCTTCATCTTCAGGAAATACATAGCCAAGATAACGCAATATGGTTTCGCGAGTACCAACCTTGAAGTCAACATCCATGTCGTTGACAAGTTGCTGTACTTCCATCGTACGATCAATGTCATTTGGGTTATCGATTAATATAACCAGGCTTCCTTTTGCACTGCGGAAGGGTACCCAGTTATTACTCGCCAGATAATTACGGTTTAGGTTTTTTAATATATCTTCCTCTGGAGGGATTTCCGGATCATAGCCCATGTACGGTACGCCATAATAGTTCTGCAAAGAACTGGCAATGTCCTGGTCTTCAATATTTGCTTTGCGTCTAAAATAAACAGTAATAGGTACTCCTGATTCAGCCGATTCTCTTTCAAAATCTTCGAATTGATCCAGGGTTAAAAGCTCTTTATTTACAAGTTCCTGATAGGGACCAAGATTGGTCTTGAATTCCCACTTAAACTTCTTCGCCACCAATTGTGAGATCGCATAGCAATGAATAACATCCTGTTCGGTAAATGTACCGCCTTGCTTGTGATTGATTATCTGTATGACTCCAAGCACAGTCTGCTCATGCTTAATGGGTACAACAATCATCGATTGAGTGATATAGCCTGTCGTTTCATCATAGCTATATTCAAATGCGAGACTCGGATGTATTTCTGCAAGTTCATCGGTATTGTAGACATCTCTTATAAGCAAGGGTTCACCATTTAAAGCAACAAAACCAGCAATTGAGGAAGGGCCTAATGGAACAGTAATGGGGTCTGAAACATCTGCACCTGAATGATAAAATGAAATAATGTTTTGTCCACTTGAATCTTTCCGGTACATCGTGAGACGTTCACCTTGCACAAGATGCAAAATGTCACGTTCCAAGCCATACAGTATCGATTCTAAAGTTTCAGCATCTTGAATTTGATTATAAAGGTTGTTCAGAATTGCATTCTGTTGAATTGTCTCACCGTCCGACATCGTAATTCCTTGTTTGTTAGTTTAGATATATAGACTATATTTTTGAACTGAATGAAAGTCAAGTCGCCTATGCAGTCTATACTAAAGAGAATATACCCGGAATTATGCCCGATTTGCAAGAAAAGTGAACAAAAAAAGTCCGCTTGTGATTCCTGCATTAAGAAATTAGAGTTTCTGCCGAGGCCAGTATGTGAAAAATGTGGTGGATTTCTGGATAATAGAAGCTCAATTTGCCTCGATTGCCAATCACAGGCAAGGGCCTGGGATTCTGCATATAGCATCTTTATTTTTGAAGGGACTGCGAGAGAAAGTATCATGCGTTTCAAGTACAGCGGTGATATGACCATGATTCCTTATTTTGCCGAATGTGCATATAAGGAATTAACCCGGAAAGAACAACCCAGAATAGATATGGTCGTTCCCGTGCCTCTGCATTGGATGAAACTCATACTACGAGGATTTAATCAGGCTGAAGTTATCGCCACTGAATTGAGCCGTCACCTGAATTGTGACACTGCAAATGTTCTAAAGCGCAGGCGCTGGACAAAGTCCCAATCAACATTAAGCAGAACAAAGCGTCGGGAAAACCTAAAACAGGTATTCCATGCAAAAAAAGGAATCGATCTAAGCAATAAACATATATTGCTTGTAGATGATGTCTTCACCACTGGAGCAACTCTCAATAGTTGCACAAGGGTACTTAAACGTGCAGGTGCTGAAAAAGTTCATATTCTGACTCTGGCAAGACGTTAGTTAGCCTGGTTAATTCGTAAATCTCGTAGCGAAGGCTATGTGTAAAAGCAGCAGTCATTTGGGGGTGTAGGTGTGCCGAGGCATTTCAAATCATCGTCAGTACTAAGTGACTGATGCTACAACAATTCACCCTTGCAGTAGATGAATTATCCAGCTTAGGCCTATGATTGAGTCAGCTTTAAGAGAATTTCAGCAACTTTGTCCGGACTAAAATCGTCCAGGCAAATTTGTTTTTCCAAGGGACAGAGTCGATTATAGCATGGCGAACACTCCACTTGCGACTGCAAAACAGTGTGTTGAATACCATAAGGACCCGTTTTTTCTGCCGATGTCGGGCCAAACATAGCAACAACCGGGGTTTCAACTGCTGCTGCCATATGCATCGGTCCTGAATCATTACTCAGCAGAGCTTTACTCGTGCTCAATAGATTAAACAATAAAGTCAAATCTGTCTTTCCCATCAAATTCGCTATGGGAAAGTCACAGAGCTCTGCTATTGCTTCCCCCGTTGAATAATCATCATCTGTACCCACAAACCAAAAGCTGCATTCCGGGTCTCTCTCATACACTTTATTTAAGGCAGCAGCATAAAAATCAATCGGCCAATTTTTGCTTTCCCAGCGCGAAACAGGTGCCACAGCTATCATTTTTGAGCTCAAATTATTGTCTGTTATGAGTTTCGATGCAGATTCAATCAAAGCTGCATCAGACTTAAATTTTGGGCTTTCATAAGGCTCATTTGTTCCCAATGCCTTATTTAAAAGATAGATATTTTTATCTACAGCATGTTGCAACCCCTCTGGAACCGATACTTTTTCCTTATAAAATAATGTCGCCCCTTCTCTGGCATCTGCAAAGCCCCAGCAATTGTCACGGGCAGCTATGGAACAAACACCACTGCGAAATAAACCCTGGAAATCCACCACCAGATCCCATTTACTGGCACGTAAACTTTTAAGAAAGCCAATAAAATCGGGCCAATTTTTAGCTTTAGTCCAGTCTTTTCGGCGAAATAGAAGAAGCTCATCCACATCTGCAGATAAGTCGAGAACAGAAGAAAGATTGTCGTTAACAATCCAGCTTAAATGTGCATCAGGTATTTTTTTTTTAATAAACGCGCAGCAGGAAGTGTATGGATAATATCTCCCAGACTACTGGGTTTAATGAAGAGAACCCGCACCGAACTTATTGTCCGCGTTCGAGGCGTAAAGCCAAACGCTCCGGTAAGCCCGCATCAAGAATTTTCTGTTGTGCAGTTTTGATATCGTATTCCAAGCGGTGAAGTTGTATGTCATTTTCATCTGTATCATAAACGACAAAGGCTGAGCGCCAATCGCCATCCCGAGGTTGTCCTACAGAACCGACATTCACTAGGTATTTATGCCCAGGCTGTACCTTGATATTTTGATATTTTCCGCCCATGATCGTACCAAACTTCTCAAATGCGAGCGGCACATGACTATGGCCACAAAAGCACAGTTGCGAAAATTGATAACTAAAACTTGCGCCAGCAGAATGTTTATCGAAAATATAGCCCCAGCGGCGTGGTGAATCTAATGTCGCATGCACAATAGTAATTTTGCCAATTTGAATAGACAAACGTAACTTTTTTAAATAATCGCGCTCTTCATCGGTAAGTTGATTGCGGGTCCACTCAATAGCAAATGCAGCCTGAGGATTAAAACCTACCAATTCATTATCTTCAGAAGCCTGTTCATCATGGTTACCCATAACAACACCCGCTAATGGAAGATTGCGCACGAGATTCAAGCATTCGCTTGGATCGGCATTGTAACCTACTATGTCCCCGATGCATAAATATTTTTCTACACCGAGCTTTTCACATTCTTCAAGGACTCTTGTTAGAGCCTCTAAATTGGCATGAACATCGCCAAAAATTGCATACTTCATTAAGCATCTCACCTTCTGATTGACAGTATATTACCCCAAATGGGCGATTGGTCAACCAACGTAAAACTTATATTAGAATTTCGTTTTTACAATACATTTTTCCAATTTAACCAAACCTACAGTATTTTTAAATACAGACTCAATTTTCACATCATGTCGCATAATAAAATGCTAAATTAAATAGCAAATTAATACATCGTTATTTGGAGATCTTGCATATAGATTTCTTGACTATGCGCATAATTTAAGCCAAGATTGTGTGGGTATCGTTTATTAATTTTAGTTCTTAAGACGCATGAGCTCTTTCATAAGTTTTGAGTGGTCAAAATGGCTTCCTTTCACACCAAAGCTGTCATGCAACTCCTTGTAAAGTATATAGAGTTTCTGATATTTCTCATTATGATCAGCTATTGGTTTATACTCCAGGTCCTTAAACGCACAAATATTCTCCTGAGCGTCTTGCACGCTGTCATAAACGCCAGCGACTACAGCCCCGGCAATTGCTGAGCCTAGTGCACATGTTTGAGATGATGCTGAAATTCGCATGGTCTTATTCAGCACATCGGCATAGATCTGCATGAACAATGGACTCTTCTCGGCAATCCCACCACAGCAAATAATTTCATTTATTTCCACACCATATTCTTCAATGCGATCTATAATTGCTTTTGAACCAAATGCGGTTGCCTCAATCAATGCCCGGTATATTTCAGCCTGACTTGTATGAAGATTCATACCAACAATCAATCCACTTAAACGGGCATCTATCAAAATACAGCGATTGCCATTTTGCCAGTCGAGAGCCATCAAACCGGATTCTCCCGGTTCTAATCTTTCCGCTTCTTCAGAAAGTTCGCTAAATAATTCATTGTCACCTTTACAGATGTTTTTGACAAACCAGTTGAAAATATCACCCACGGCAGATTGCCCCGCCTCAATTGCTGTTAAACCTGGAATGATCGAGCCCTCAACAATTCCACAGACGCCGGGTATATCTTCCACAGTGCCATCGCCCACTAGCATATCGCAAGTGGATGTTCCAATCACTTTTACCATTCGACCTGGCGAAACACCCGCACCTACAGCACCGAGATGAGCATCTATTGCGCCAACAGCAATCGGCAATCCGGCAGGTAAACCGAGAGTTTCAGACCACTCGTTTGATAAGTGCGCGGCAATGTTATCTATAGAGACAGCTTTTTTCGGATAGCGCTCCATCAAATCCGCTATTAACGGGTCGAGTAGTGAAAGAAAATCGGCACTGGGATACCCGCCCCAGTCATCATTGTACATCGCCTTATGACCTGCTGAACAAATATTGATTTTGAGATCATCAAGCGATTTTACTCCGCCAAGCATAGCCGGAATAAAATCAGCAAATTCAATCCAGGCGTAAGCGGCATTAAATACATCCCTGTCACAGTTCAAACAATGCCAAATTTTACTGAAGAGCCATTCAGATGAAAACGTGCCACCACACTTCGCGAGACAGTCAGGACAATTCGCTTCTGCCAGTTCGCTAATCTTTTCGGCTTCATCAACAGCACTGTGATCTTTCCACATCCATGCCTGAGCGTTTAGATTATCCTTAAATGCCTCTTGAAAGGCAAGTGGTGTCAAATCTGTATCTACAGGTATCGGTGTGGATCCTGTAGCATCAATTCCAATGCCAACAATCTGTTCGACAGTAAAATCGTCTTTACTCGTTGCCTCTTTTAGCGCATTCCTGCAGGTCTGGATTAAGCCGTCAATAAAATCCCTGGGGTTTTGGCGAGCAACTAAATGATTATCAGGGTCCGTAAGTACACCCTCTTCTCCACTGGGGTAATTAAAAACATCCACACCATATTCATCCCCATTAACAACATCTATGATGAGACAACGAACGGAACTGCTACCAAAATCAAGGCCAATCGAAAATTGCTTACTCATCGTCTTCGTCGTCTTCATCGTCTTCATCGTCTTCGTCGTCTTCCTCGTCTTCCTCGTCTTCCTCGTCAAAGTCACCCTCGTCTTCGGACATACCTGAATCTTTTTTAAGGCGACCTTCTTTTTTCATTTTTCTTATTATAATACTTTTTGCTTTTTTCTTCATTCGTTTCAAGTAGTCTTTTTCTCGTTTATCAACTCCAGGTATGATTTCATCCTCCATAAACTCAGAAATGCACACCCATTTTTTTTCCTTTTTGACATAGCCAAATTTTGGAAAGATAGAATCTTCTAATGCCAGTTCCTGTTCCTCTATAAATCGCTCGCGCGGGATATCATAATTTATTCGCACATGACTGAGTCGTTTCTTTCTTACATGCCCCAAATCAAAAACGGTTGGAGAAGGGGTATCCATATCTTTTTTCACAAAGACAGACCCACCGACTTTCACTTCCAAAATATCAACCCAGACAATGACCCCTTTTATGGTATGGCCGCGCTTCGTCAGCACCTCAATAACATCTCCCTTTTTATAATGCTTGATATTTTTTTCAGCCTGTGCAACCAACTTTTGCCTGTTGGCTATTGGAAAATTTTCAATCGATGCTTTAGTCGCTATTCTCTTTAAGCGAGCACGAACGCCACTTTCTTTTTTGAAAACTGATACACCATGTTTGTAGCCATCAGGAAAAACTTCGGCAAGATCTATTTTATATTTTTGGTCTACCACACGAACAAATGCTTTGTTTCGATTGTATGGTTTTACTGTTGCCATCAACTCTTCGAGTCGTTTTCTTGCTTCTTCCTTATCTTCTTCAGAATAATCTACAAGCTCCTCTTCTTCCTCTTCTTCTTCGACTTCTTCGATTTCAACCTTTTCTTTTTTCTTACAAGAGCCGGCTACAAAAAGCAAACACATCGCCAATAATAATTTAGTCATTTTTAGTTCATCCTGTTTAATTTAAGAAATTCTCTTTTATAAATATAGCAGCATTCTTAAATCTTTCAGCTGCTAGAACAAAGTCAACCTCAATTGCCTTTATTTCTTTGGGAGTTTTCACTCTCGTTTTGTGGTTTACTTCGGTATTGAGTGGGATTTGTGCTGATGGTGAATCGGCCAAGGCAATTTCCACTTCCTTAGACAAGAGGTAATCAATCAACATTTTAGCCTCAACAGTATGAGGAGCATTTTTCATTAGTGAAACAGTATTGGGTATAAACAGGGTTCCCATAGCAGATTCACCAGTATCCGGATAGATGATTTTTACGGCTTTGCCTTTTTCCACTTCAATAATTGCATCGTCTGTATCCGTGAAGCCAAATGCCAGTTTGCCAGATGCAACATTTTCTGCAACTTGCTTATTTCCTGCTTCAATTTGCACATTGTTGGCTTTCATCTTAAGGAAAAGAGATTTTGCCTTCTCTTCTCCAAGCACGACAAAGAGACAAGCAACATGGCTGGCAGTCGTGCCAAATAGTGGTTTTGCGATACCTGTTTTCCCTTTCCATTTCGGCTTGGTAAAATCATATATACTTTTAGGCTCTTCAGATTTGCCAACCAGGTCTGTATTTACCAAAATAATTCGTGCCCGCGCAGCAAAACCGGTCCAACAGTTATCTTTATCGACAAAAACACCTGGATATGAGCTGGCTACTGGTGAGGCATAGCTCTGCAGTAAACCCTCATTTTTAAGTTGGATTGTATTGAGAATTTCATTATTCCAGAAAACATCACAACGCGGCCGTTTTTTTTCGGAACGTAAAAGGTTTACCAACCCTATCGTTTTTGTGGATTCCGTATCGTATTTAGCGAGTACTTTTATGCCGGTTTTTTTTTCAAAAGCTTTTAAGATGGGTTCCGAAAATTCACGGTCCAGGGCAGTATATAAAACAACTGTTCGTTGTTTTGTACAGGAGCTTAAAAAGGCGAGTATCAGCAGCGATACAAAAAGTCGGATCATTCATCTCCCTCTATTTCTGTGAAATAATCCTTAATGCTATCTTCATATTCTTTTGGAATCTTATTCTTAGCGAGCGAACTCATTGCGCGTTCTTTTGCACTACGCACTGCACCGGTATATTCCTTGCGGGATTCACCTTCTTCAGGCACACCGTATATCCATGTCTTACTGATGACCTTGCCTTTTCTCACTTTGCTTTTCGTACGTTGTTTTTCGAATTCCACATCTGAATATTCTTCAGGAGGCAAACCACCACGACCCTGCCCTGCACCACCAGTGCCATTCCCCTTACCTTTTCCTTTACCCTCACCTTGGCCTTGCCCACCTCCGCAACTGCCATCACATTTACCTTGCCCTTTACAACTGCCATTGCCGCCATTTTTTTTCTGTTCCTGTTCCAAGTAATCCTCGACACTCTTGGCATCAAATCCTGCAAATTCCTGATCCAGCATTTCATTTTTGGAATCATTCAGCCCTTCCTGCATTTTATCCAGGGAGTCTAACTGGTCCATCTTGTCTGCAAATTCATTCATCTTGTCCGCTGCTGCATCCTGGCCTTCTTGTTGAGATTGCTGCTGGCCTTGCTCACCCTGTTGGCCTTGCTCACCCTGTTGGCCTTGCTCACCCTG
>JABSQK010000419.1 GCA_013215875.1 Lentisphaeria bacterium | reverse complement strand
GTACGTGGAATAAACACTTCAGTGCTATAGCCGGTTTTATCTTTCTTCGTAATACGAAATGGCGCATACTTACTTGGTGACTTTCCCTGCCTGCGAAATTCTCGTGGCCGGGAAATTACCCCGCGGAACTGCTTGCTCTTGGCATCGCGTTTTGAGCTGATGATACGTTCAACACCTGAAAATGCATTGTCAGATGATGTGCCTAATGGAAAAACAAAAAATTCTTGCGTGTGTCGTTCGCCGCGTATTTCATCACGGGCATCGAGTGTATCAAAGCACAACCGTAGCGATTCGCCTTTGTATACCCATTTAATATCGGTGTTTTTCTTAACACCAACACCAGCGTAGCCTTTTTGTAAATTAACCGGTAGAATAAAATCTTCTCCTTTCGTATCCACATGATACGCAAAGAAAAAACCTTGGTAATTCCAACCGGCATATACCGCAACAGGCTTAGCACCTTTACCATTTTTTAGATATAAGGGCCGCAAATTCACCCATTCACTCAAGTCACCATCAAATACAGGTAATTCAGCTAGGAAGGGAATGCCCTCGTAGATTGGTGATTTATAAGGAAAGGGAATGTCTTTTACTGCAACCTGGGGTTCATTTATAGTCCATTTCTTCGCTGCCTTCGGCGCTATGTAATTCGAATATTTCAAGGAGGTCATTGGGAAACTTTCCGCCTTAAACAAGGGCGTCATATCCGTGAAAACCGGGAGCAGGTTTGCTCCATGGCCTTTTTGTCCCGCTAGTTTCAAAGCAGTCATGCCTAATGCCGTATCCGGTACACCATCCTTCGTCAAACGCGCCATATCCTGCTTGCGCCCTTCCTTGGCACTTTCACGGGCATTCAATTTTTCTTTCACTTTATCTGAGTAATCCACCCCTTCTACAAATGCCCCTAGATTTTTTGCGAGCCAGCCGCCCAGCAGTGTTTTCATAATTACTTCATCCACCACATTATTAACAGCCTCATCGTAACGTGTGCGAATTTTGGCTTCACGTAATTTTGCAAATTCTGCTAAATCCATTCGTTTAGCCAGTAGGCCCTCGAGTTCTTTTAGTGTTTTATCAATATCATTTTGTGATTCAGGTACATAGGACAAATCACCCAGGATATCCAGGAATTTCTTATTCGAACCCGCATTAAAAATAGCCCGTTTGAAAAAGCGCTTAGTACAGACACGGGTTTGCAGATCTTTTTTCAGTATGGGTATAATGTCTGCCTGGAATTTATTTACTGCCGCATCAATTCCACCCTTATCCTGTAAAATTCCTTTACGAAATTGCGACCGTGCAAAATCTTTAATCAATTCTGCTAATCCGGCCACCATGCCCTCAATCATTTTATTATATTGCTCATCCAGAGTTTTTTCATCAGTTAGAACTTTGAACCGTAGTAACTCATTGACCCGTGTTCTCGTATTAAAGTCAATCCTTTTACCTTTCGAATTTTTAAATAGACTGTTGACCTTTTTTGCAATTGCTTTCAGTTGTGTATTTTGTTCTTGCCGCATTTTATGTACTTCAGCTAGTGGGACATTATCCTGGGCTTTCTCCTGAATACTAAGCGCTGTTTCAATGACATCTTCCCATTCATCTGCCATGGCATCGAGCATATCATTCCGCAATCCTTTCTGGTCAATTAAATATTCATTCAGGAGTCCATTGGTCACCGTTGGCAAGTAGACCACGCCATTATCCATATGCTCATCTGTTGTACCGTAAATAATATTAAACCAGGATGGTGTCGGGTAAGTGCCGCCGCGTCTTGTTTGACCTTCATAAAGCGTACGAATAATAGTTGCATTTTCTTTTGCATAAAAATATACCCACTCTTCATAGCTCGCGTAATACACTTGAGGGATCACTTTCTTCTGGCGGCTTTTTGTCGCCCGCTTATTTCGTGCTTCGACTCTTGCCCATTGTACTTTCCATTTTTTCCATTCCGCCTGGTCCCATTTAGAATTACTTAGCTTTCTCAACGTATTTCCCATCTTACGAAGTGACTTTTCAGATCGTGTGTGACTCCAGAGTCGGTATTTACTCCAACCGAATCGACCATTAAATAACAATGGAAATGAGGCCCGAATCCGGTCCCCGCCTTTAAATACCTGTTTGGCGATTGTCGTCAACAGCGCTGGAGCTACGGAATCCTGATACCATCTAATCGATTCAAATTTCGCACGTTTTGTTTGCGTTTCGACGCGGTGGGTATACAGCTCTTTGTTCATCGTATCGTGCGCTTTATCTTCTAAGGCGGCTTGTCGTATAGAAATTTCTTCAGGACTCAGTTTACCTTCAGCAATATCTTTACTGAGCAACTTGATATCTGCTTGCATTGCCTTGGCAACTTTATCAGCAATTTTACTGACCACTTTGGTTTCCATAAGAGCGTCGACACCCCCCATCAGTTTATCCACATCATTCTTCATGGATTCTGTCATAGCCTCTTCCACTACAGATTCCGGATCCGGTGGATCGGGTGGCATGGTAATCTTACCTTTCAAATCATTGGCAATTTTACTGGCAAGCTTTGATTGCTTAATTCGCTTTTCGTAATTGGTTTCTTCACGCTCACTGCTAAGGCTTTTTGTTATACCATCACCGGGGCTATAAAGCAATACACCAGCCGAAAAGCAAACGCCAAGAAAAATGAATAGGATCCAAACCCATTTTGCTGTGCCCGGGTTTTCTTTTGTTATATCATCAACCAGGGAGTCCATATTACGGTATCCGGGGGACGTAAATGTCTCAAACGGATGCGCTCCAGGGGCAACATAAGGATCAGGATCTTTCAATGACTCGTTATCGCTCACTTTTTCGCCTTTTGCATATTTTTCATAATTTGATTCGCCGATAAAGGTCGGTCATAAATATAAACTTCATCACGCAAGGTCGCGCACTTGCGGCCATGATCCATGGAATTGATGATCAAATCCCATCCGCCACTCAGTCCACCTAAGTCCCATGGAAAAGCATACCATGGGCGACCAGTAGCAGGTGCAGCACCCACCTGCTTTCCATTTTTATAGACCATGAGATGTTTACGTTTCACATCCCAGGACACGGCCCAATGCGTCCACTCGTATTGCTCTTTTTTAGAATAGGGAATAGTGATTACCTGACGGGGTCCATAAGGGCCGTCACCAAATGCTTCCTGATAAATCACCTGGACATATCCAGGTTTATCTGACCAGTCCGGGAAGCGGTAGACTTGCAAACCTGGTGTCCAGAAGAGCGTTTCATATTTAAAGCTATTCGCATCCTTGTATGTCTTTTTCGGGTCACCTTTAATGCGTAGTTCATTTTTAATCACAGGGTCACGCTTCACCCAGAACAATGCGGTACCACTACGGTGATCAACATTGCGATAGGCACTATAAATATTACATGATGGCGATGCAGATGTGCAGTTGTTTTTCACACCATAGCTCACATAAGGTGTTGTATGATTCGGGTAATGATACGGCCGCGGATTACCGGTTGCCTTATCGAAACGCCCATTCTTGGATAAATCATCATAACTCGCAAAGACAAGCAAACCCT
>JABSQK010000418.1 GCA_013215875.1 Lentisphaeria bacterium | reverse complement strand
TATCTAGAAGATGTCTTACGACGAATCATGAGTCATCCGGCAAACAGAATACATGAGCTCCTGCCGGATGAATGGGCAAAAATACGTAACGAAAAAAACACGCAGAATTAAAGCAAGACTGTAAAACAATCACCGCTTACACAGGTAGAACAAAGAACATCATTTACGAAGCCAGGTGAAGAAATTCCATTTGTAAAAGACATTGTTAATAATGGTGAGATGAATTACCCCATTAGGGAAAGCATATTCTCCTTTAATAGCAATTATTACTGGTATGTTCCCACAACAAATGAGAAGGTGCCACTAGCTGTTGCGCTTATGAAACGTACAAAGCGCATCCGTTGGGAAACAATCCCTATGAAAGTTATTCGAACTCCATTTTCATTGCTATTAGATTTACTTCTGTTGCCATTCTTTCCATTTATATCTTGGTAGGGAAGTGAATTTAATTGTTGGTGACAACATCTCGTCTAACCCGCTATTTGCATCACTGGACAAACTGGGTGAAACTAATATGAGCAGAGTAAATGCCGAGCTGGAGCGTGAAGATCTTACGCTTTTACTTCGTAAAGAGCTTGGGATCTCGCGCGTTTCATGCAAAGCATATGTAAACGCTTGGGGATGCTTACATACTAGTGAACATGCTGTTCACCCAGTATTATGGGCTCAGCGATCACAGGAGCACTTGAAAAACTACATGGTAAAAAATACTGTTCAGCACCACGGCGTGGCGCTGCTACTTGAAAAACTACATGGTAAAAGCTCCTGTTCAGAAAAAATACATTCAGCACCACGGCGTGGCGCTGCTACTTGAATAACTACATGTTCTATAAATCTACATGGTAAAATGGAACGACTTTGTCTCCCCGACTGATCGGGCTCTTTGCTGCGCTGCTCGTGGTCATTCCCCAAGTGCTTGGTGATCTCCTAGTGAACGAGCATGTAAGATTCGTGAAATTTACCGGCTTCGCCTCTCGTACACAAGGCACTCGTTTGGACTTACGTCTTGCTGTGGATAAACTGTGTGGAGAGTTAATGCCGAGCTGGAGCGTGATGTGAGCAGATAGATAATGCCGAGCTGGAGATCAGCGATCCCAGGAGCAGCGGAGCTGCAGTTTTGAGTTTTTCCATACCATGTAGATTCGTAGAAGATGCAGCTTAGTGGTTTAAAAATTCGTGACATTCGTGAAATTCGTGGATAAGAAAAGGTATAATCCTGTCTATCAGGTCCTATTTATTCTGGTATATGGGCAGATAACGATACGGTAGAGCAGAGCCTAGAATGATAAACGCGTTTTGATAATGCTTGCTAGACCAACCCCCTTGTTTTTGTTGGTGGCTCAAGGCCCACTTCTCTTGCAATTTTGCCCATTTTTTGTAATGCTCACCACCGTAATAATACGAGGCTACGGATCCGTAATAATAAAAATAATAAAAATGCGACATCCTGCCACCCTTAACAACTGTCTCAAACTGCTTGTATAGGGTATTGAGAGGAGGAACAAGAAACGCTTTGTCTTTTACTCCGCAAATATGTATAATGCATGTTCCTGCAGCGGATGAGCCAACATGTTGACCTGGCTTGAAATTCGCATCTCTATAACCAAAGCCTTTGGTTTTAGGGTTGTAGCGTTTTTTTACCAGCTTCACCGCTTTTTGAATGACGGCATCCGGTACATAGATTCCCGCTTCATGGGCCGATTTTAATGCAAACATCTGCATGACACAAACCGAGGTATCGCCATCACGCGGTACTGCTTTATAATCCCAGCCCCCCTGAGGACCTTGCACCTTAAGAATTAGGCTTACTGCTTTTCGCAGAACTTTGCCGATGTCTTTCCTGCGAGTTTGTCCCCACGCTTCACTCAGCATGAGTGTGGACAAGGCATGCCCATACATGGCCGGGCCCTTGCTTCCCTCCGAATTTTGAATGAGCCCATTACTTTTAGCCTGCTTCACGATGTAGTTAACCCCTTTGGCAACAACATCCCCATACTTTCCTTCACCAGGCAGATTCCCCATACTCATAAAAGCCATCAGCACCAAAGAGTTTTCACCGACATTTTTTCCGTAAATACCGGCCCATGAACCATCCGTTCCCTGGGCCTTGGCAAGTCCTTTCAACCCCCGTTCAATTGCCCGTTCCAACTTAGGGGACATGTTGATTTTTGTATCTTCATTTGCAGAGGCAGAAAAACTGCCGAATCCAATCAAAAGACAGGCGATTATATGGTGAAAAAGTTTCATAGAACCGTTTATTTGAATGATAGTGACATTGCTTCGAAGTACTGATCTGTCAGAGATTCAAATGCTTTCGGGCTCTTTGCAGATGCACCTTGCATGATATCTTTCTTGGCAGCCTCCCCCAGATTGCGCGTCCACTTACTATTTTTGTCTGCCCCTTTGCCAAGCTGAACCAGGCGTTCGCTCCCACTGGAATTGGGTTTATCTGAGTCTGGTC
>JABSQK010000417.1 GCA_013215875.1 Lentisphaeria bacterium | reverse complement strand
TGGCACTGGCTCCCTGCCACGCCTTCTTTCAATTTTATGTGGTGGATGGAAAGCTCTCATGCCAGCTCTACCAGCGCAGCGCAGATATATTCCTCGGTGTGCCATTTAATATTGCCTCATATGCCATGTTAACTATGATGATTGCCCAGGTTTGCGATCTGGAAGCAGGCGACTTTGTCCATACCCTTGGCGATGCACATCTATACAACAATCATTTTGAACAAGCAGAAACACAACTCCAACGTGAGCCCAAATCCCTGCCCACCATGGTAATTAATCCAGAGGTAAAATCCATATTCGATTTCACTTACGATGATTTCACACTGGAAAACTACGATCCGCATCCATTGATTAAAGCACCTATTGCAATATGAGCACAGCGATCATCGTGGCTATGGCCGCAGACAATGTAATAGGCAAGGATAATGACTTACCCTGGCGCTTGTCCAGTGACTTAAAACGCTTCAAAGCGTTAACTACCGGCCATGCAATTATCATGGGCCGTAAAACCTGGGAATCTATTGGCCGCCCCTTGCCCAATCGTCGCAACATTATCATCAGTCGAAATACTGATTACAGTGCAGATGGAGCCGAAACCTTTAGCTCATTGCAAGATGCTCTGGCAGCGGTTGATGGCGATAGTTTTATCATTGGTGGGGCGCAGATCTACCAACTTGCATTAGCGCTTGTCGATAAACTCTATATCACCGATATAGAAGCGACAGTCGATGGCGATACGCAGTTTCCGGAAATCGACTTTGAGCAATGGGAACTGATTGCAAACGAAAGCCATCCCATAGATGAAAAGAATGAGCACCCCTATTCGTTCAAAGATTATCAACGGAAATTGGAACTTTAAAAATTAGACATATAGTAGGGCGAATTCAACTGTACCCGTAGCTCAGCTGGATAGAGTGTCTGCCTCCGAAGCAGAAGGTCGCGCGTTCAAATCGCGCCGGGTGCACCAAAAACTATAAGCTAATAAGAATAAAATGTATGCTGGAACTAACTGAAGAACAATTTGACTTCTACAAGCGAAACGGCTATGTCTTTCTCGAGCCTCTCGATGCAAGTGAGCTGGCACACTTCAAAGAACTATATCATTCGGACCGCAGCAACTTTGGTTGGAGCTGGTATACCAATAGCTGCCAAACAATCAATTGCGACAGTCTTATGACCACCCCTGAATTTGATGGTATTATTCGCCACCCAAGGGTATTGAATGCCTTGGAAGATCTGATGGGCGCACCGGCTTGCTTCAGCGAAATATGCATCCGTCATATGACAGCTTTTGATGGCGAGCCTGACAAAGGTGGTTGGCATCGCGATCGCCCGCACTGGCTTGAACATCCCCTGCGGATTGATTACATGCAGCTCATGGTTTATCTCACGGATGTGGATGAAAGCACCCATTGTTTTGCAATATCGCCTGAAGCGTTTGATGATGAGATTCTCGAAATAGAGGATCAGTTGGAGAAACGAGGCGAGGTGGATATACATGGACCGGCAGGAAGCCTGGTGCTGTTTAATATGTCCCATGTTCACCGGGCCCACCAACGGGTAACAAAAAAAGAGCGGCACACTCTGCAGATTTATTACGGCCATCTTGAACGGCCATTTCTCAGCAACGATTCCATCATCCCGGCACAATTCTGGCGCGACCATGAAGATCCGGAGGTACGGAAATTCTATGGCAAATTAAATGCCAAAACAGAACTTTTCCTGGATGATCTAAAAAGCAAGGACTGATGGTATCTAACCTGGCTGTAGAAAATTAATTATTTTCCTCTGAATCGTTGATCATTTTAGATGAACTCATGAGTAAAACTGACAGGACAATAATCATCAGCACAATCACAAAGTAAAAGAAGAATTTACTATTCACCGGGGTTTTATAATCAAATTTCGAATTGTATTCATTATTTATTTCTTCCAAGCCTGCTTTTTGATTCTGCACAGAAAGCCCATCTCTTGATATGAGTAGATCGATATCGTATTCGGGGGCCTTTGTAGTAAGCGGTGATTGTTTTACAGTCTTGCTTTAATTCTGCGTGTTTTTTTCGTTACGTATTTTTGCCCATTCATCCGGCAGGAGCTCATGTATTCTGTTTGCCGGATGACTCATGATTCGTCGTAAGACATCTTCTAGAT
>JABSQK010000416.1 GCA_013215875.1 Lentisphaeria bacterium | reverse complement strand
CATTGAATTATATGACCCCATACGAATATGAGAAAAATTTCAATCCGTATTATGTCGCATGAAAACTAACTAAAAAAGTCAAAAAGAATGTTTTGAAGGGACTACGTAATCATCCCCCTTGAAAAAGGGGTGCATTACAGAATTTATTGATTCAATTTATGGCCGTCAAGGATTTCTTGTATTTTCGCTAATAAATCATCTGGCTTAAAGGGTTTACACAGAAAATGAAACGTATTCAACATTTCATCATTTTCTGTCAATATTTCTTTTGAATACCCTGATATAAATATAATATCTGTCTTTTGGAATTTTTCTTGAAACAATTTAGCAAATTCCTTACCATTCATGTGAGGCATGAGTATATCTGTAACCAGTATATCTACATCATAAGCATAATCCCCCTTAAGTACTTTAAGGGGATTACTTTCTGTTTGAACATGGTAGTCGCTATCTTCAAAATAAAGATTAAACATATCGAGCAAATCTTGATTATCATCAACAATTAAAATTTTATAGCTGGGTTTATCCTGGATTTTTTCTAAAACTGGCACGTTTACAATGTCTATATTGTCCTCACCATGTATAGGGAAGTAAAGGTTAAAACTCGTGCCCTCATCGACGTGGCTTTCTACACCAATTTGGCCACCTGCCTCTGTTACAGCTCCATGCGTTATTGATAAACCCAAGCCTGTTCCGGCATGCTCTGATTTACTTTTTGTTGTAAAAAAGGGATCGAATATTTTTTCCAAATTTAAATTAGATATGCCTTCTCCAGTATCTTTAATTACTAATTTTACATAGTTTCCGGTGGACAGTTTTATAGTGTCTTTAATATAGCCATTAGGAAAGTGAAGGTTTTCAGTGCTGATTTGGATGACCCCACCTTCAGGCATGGCGTCACGTGCATTCAGGCACAGATTCAATATAATTCTATCAATTTGTGACTCATCAATTAAAATATTCCATAAATTTGTCTGGGGATTCAGATCGATTTTTATCTTATCAGAAAGTATTCTTAAAACCGATTCTTTCATCCTGACTAGCACAGAATTAAGATTGCAACTAATACTGTGTGAAGGACGGTTTCTACTCACAATTAATAATTCTTGTGTTAATTGTTTGGCCGTATTACTTGCCCGTGAAATCGCATCAAAATAATTTGTGATTAATTGATTATTTGATTGTTTAATACCAAATTCTGAATAGCCTAAAATAACTGCCAGTAAATTATTGAAATCATGTGCGATACCACCAGCCATCATCCCAACAGATGCTAATTTATTTGCTTGGATTAATTCATTCTCAGCCTTTTTACGTACGATCGATCGATGAAGACTACGCAGGAGTAATGATGAATTTAACTCACTTTTAATGAGGTAATCTTGGGCTCCTTTTCGAACTGCTTTAATGGCGATTTCTTCATCTGACAAACAGGTTAATATCACGATTGGCGTATTGTGAAGGACTGTCTCGGTTATTTTATCCAGTGTCTCAATGCCAGATGAGTCAGTAAGGTTCAGATCTAGAAATAGAATATCAAATGTCTTTTTCTCTAATTCGCGAGCAGCATTCTCCAAACTAGTTGCATGAGTTAAGTGATAATCTCCTTCATTTAAATATTTTTCAAAAAGTACGAAGTCTTTCGTATTATCTTCAATTAGCAAAATCTGAAGGTTGGCAGTGTCCAAAATCCATTTCCTGTTTGTATATATAGTGTTATAGGCCTTTATTAAATTGTATGTAAAGCACATGGAAATGCAAGTAAAATATTTCTGAATACAGGTGGGAAGCTCATAGTAAAGAGACTGTATTTGAACCGAGTTTTATAATTTTGAAGGCAGCTTTGCACTACACTGTTTTTATTTCCTGGGCAGTTTAATAATATTCAGGTAAAACCCTTCTATTTCATTTACCACTTCTATGAATTTATTAAATTCTACTGGCTTTGTGATAAAGGCGCTTGCTTGGTTGGTATAGCCTTTTATGATATCCCGTTCCGCATCGGAAGTGGTTAAGATGACAACAGGAATAGCTTTAAATTCATAGTCATCTTTTATGGTCTGAAGAAACTCCTGGCCAT
>JABSQK010000415.1 GCA_013215875.1 Lentisphaeria bacterium | reverse complement strand
TGCGAAGCATCCCGTATGGGCTTGAGTCTTTGACCCTTTGTCGCTACCTGTGCGGGTGGATATTCATATTTCCACAAACGCTTATAGGTATCGTGATACTGTTCAGATTTCTCTGTTAAACGTATGCCACCTAGAAGCACAGAATCCACTTTTACAGGTCGATTCTTTGTGGCCTTGATGACGAGCTTTTCCTGCTCTTCGATACATACTGGCAAGCCCGGTAATACTCTTACATCGTAATGTAATTCGGCCGGGCCTGTGCTCTTCGCCCCAAGCGCTTCGCGCCACTGCAAACGAACAGCAGTTTTTGATACGGTAATTTTTATCGGGCCGATTCGCGATTTATTTTCAGCGTCATCGCTGTAGACCGTGCCATTCAAGCCAATATAGTTTCGTGACGATCGGCAACCACCGGTCATGCCACCTGCTTCGAGCCCCTCGTTGTATCCACCTCGGTATACCCAGGTGAGATCGTTGCCGTGTAAAGGACGAAAGATTGCCAGCACGAGAGGTCCCCAGAAAATTGCGATGCGTTTTGCTTTGTGTGAAACACCATCAATTACCACCGGTGCCTCCACCCATTTATCGTGGTCGCCCTGAATATCGGTAACTACGGACATACGCATATCGAAGTTCACATCAACGGTATCTCCAGCAGACCAGCGTCGTTTTATTTCGATAAAACCATCTTTTATCTCTGACTTATAGCGTTTGCCATTGATCGTGATACGATTGGCGCTGGTCCATTCGGGAATGCGAACACATAGAGAAAAGCTTGCATCTTTTTCTGGCGTAATGATCAATCGTGTTCCGGGTTCTTTAGGCATTTCGGTTTGCTGTTCGATCCGCACAGATAGGTTTTCCTTGAGTCGAATTGTCATCTCTGCAGGGATAAAAAAGTTCACCCAGATGATTTTTTCTGTATGGGTACAGATAAATCGTGTAAATTTTTCAATTCCCAGAGGTGCATGCATGGAACAGCACCACCAGGCTTCGAGCCCTCGAAAGCCCTGTTCAAGATTACTTGTCGATGAAAATCCACCGTTGGGCAATTGATTAAACCAGAGATGATTGAGTAGGGTGTTCTCTGCCGCCTCAAGATACTGTTCCTTGCGAGTCAGCTGCCATAGTTGCAAATTGATGCTTAGGCAATCGGCAGTGCCACAGGGCTCATCCGCTTCAATACTATTGGTGAAGATTTCCGGCATACCCCCGGTGACCCAAACTGTATCGGTGTTTATACGCGACCACAACTTAGTGATAAGTGGTAGATGTGATTTGTCGCCACTAGCAATTGTGTATGCGAGGATACCGCGAATGCTTAAGGCCATAGAGTGGGCGTGGGTCGACTCTGCTATTGGGCGCTCACAACGTAAGCGAGCAAACTTTGTGAATCGTTTGGCCAGGGCCAAGTGTTTGGCTTTGCCGGTCACTTGCCATAAGGCTACAATCGATTCCAGGGCCATGGTCAGCCATGTGGAATCATCTTTCTTATTTTTGAAATTGCGATCGTACCATCCCGCTAGCTTTTCAGCACCACGCAAATATTTGCGGTCGCCGCTTTGCTGATACATTTCTAATAGCGCTGCGAGCGCTCGGCTATTGCCATTTTGCACCATACCATTGACTAAGGTATGAAAATTTCCATCGGCTCGCTGGAAACTCAGCATAAGATCGGCAATGTTTTTCAGATCATCCCCCGGTACATCGACACAGGTGGATAATATTGCCATGGCCTCTGTCCAGCGTCCCTGGAAATCAGCACCCCAGCCATAGTTCCCGGGATCTTCTTTTAAGCTTGGCCCGGATCGGGTATCGATCCATCCGTGCATATTATCGACGGACCGTTGCAAACGAGCAGCAATTTCACCGTGCAGTTTAATATCTGATGTATTAAGAGGTTTCATTGTAATCCTTTATTTTTAAGACCGTGGTTAAGATAACAGTACAAATCTTGAAAGCCAGATGATTTTTTTGTGATTGCCATGATACTTTCAATTCTTATGGTACTGTGTGCAAGCAAAAGGATTTTAGATGAACAATGCAAATAATCAGCCGTTCGTCGGCTTACGATCACGAATTAACAGAATGAAATAACCAGATAATGCCTGATTCAAAATCTAAAACAATTCCCCTGTTACTGACATATTTTTTTCTATCTCCATTCATACCCATAAGTCAGCGATATTTAACCCGTCCTGAACTGCAGATGGACAATATCACTCAGAATTTTTTACGCATGGGTGCCGGGGCAATTGCCATGGTGCTTGTATCGCTCATTTTCTTTCGAAAGGAATTCTTTGAAACCCTTCGTTCAGGACGTTCCGTGTTAGTGCTGATGCTTTTTGCTTTGACAAATGTTGTGGGACTTCTGGCCGTTGTCAAAGGCTTGTCAATGGTGCCAGCTGTGATGAATAGCCTGGTGGCTATTATTGGTATTCCTCTGACGCTTTTTATAGTCGCTATATTTTTTAATGATGAGCGCGAAATTATCAAAGATAAACGCTTTATCGTTGGCATGAGTATTGCCATTTTAGGCACCATAGGTACAGCAGTTACAGCAGGTGGGGATGACAAACTGGAATTTTCATATGGTTTACTCTGGCTTTTGTTGGCCGTGTTTACAGGCGCGATAGCAACCACAATTCTGAAATACCTGGTAAATAAGATTCATCCTGTTGCAGTTGGAACTGTATTCTGTTTGTCTTGCGCTATCTATTTAGAGATATTGATTTATTTCTATGGAAGCTTTAAGCTCATGCCAGAAATCTCCTACATGTCATATACAATCGCCTTCCTATCCGGAACCATGGGTATTTTGCTTGGCGTTGGTTTATATAATTTTTTAATAAAAGAAATCGGCGTGGCAAAATTCAATATCATGGGTGTAGCAATGCCAGTGATTACTGCGATCATCGCGTATTTTTTGATTGGCGATACACTGACAATTGGGCAAATGATTTGCGGTGGTGTTATTTTAGGTGGATGTGCATTGAGTTTTAGAAAACAATCGAAACCTGAAGTAGATGAAGAAGAGCCTAAAATTGAAGAACCCGCAGTTGACTAGGTGATATATATCTGACTTGATCTTACCCCGCTCTTCCAGAGCTTTATTGTTAATACTAACAAACCCAGGCCTGCGACCTAATGGCACTTCCTTAAGGAGTAATATATCCATTTCTGTGAATACAGAAAGTGTCACCTTTGACTCTCATTTTCTCTCGTGGCTTGATCATAAATGGAAACTTTTGAACTCGCCTTTTCTGGCAC